>NZ_JBBPHP010000060.1:0-28620 GCF_038039535.1 Catalinimonas locisalis
GGTGTTAGGGTGTTAGGGTGTTAGGGTGTTAGGGTGTTAGGGTGTTAGGGTGTTAGGGTGTTAGGGTGTTAGGGTGTGTACTTCACTCACAAGAAATAGTTGCTATGTATTGTTAAACTCTTACTTGACACCTAGAACTATAACACCAAGAACTATTTTTTTGGGCGGAAAGGTTTGATCACTTCTTCATTGCATTCCAGATAAGGGCCTTCCAGCAAATCAATGCAGTAAGGAATGGCAGGAAAGACAGCATCCAGGCATTGGCGGATGGCTTTGGGTTTACCGGGTAAGTTGACAATTAATGTCTGATTGCGAATACCAGCGGTCTGGCGGGATAAGATAGCGGTTGGAACATACTGCAAACTCACCTGACGCATGAGTTCACCAAAACCAGGCATCATTTTCTGACACACGGCTTCGGTGGCTTCGGGAGTTACGTCCCTTTTGGCAGGCCCAGTCCCTCCGGAAGTAATGATGAGGCAGCAGCTTTCTTTGTCAGCCATTTCTTTCATTTTTGCTTCCAGTTGATCCTGCTCATCGGGTATGACAGCATATACTTTCTCCCAAGGTGAGATAAGGTAATCGTTTAGTGTTTCTACAATGGCTTTACCGGGAATATCTTCATAAATCCCTTTGCTGGCACGATCTGAGACGTTGATAATTCCTATTTTGATGTCCATTTGATTCTTGGTGTTATGGTGTTATGGTGTTATGGTGTTATGGTGTTATGGTGTTATGGTGTTATGGTGTTATGGTGTTATGGTGTTATGGTAGGTACTTCACTCACAAGAAATAGTTACAACTTTTAAAAATCACAACCAACTCATTCAAAGTTTAAAAATAGAGCACACAAAAAAACAGAATGCTACTCAACTACAATTCAGTTTACAACATTATTCAAAATCTTTACGGCTGATCAGCTCTTTGCTGAGTAGCTCACGTATTACAATCTCAGTAAGTTCACTTTTGAAGCCAAACTCATAGCGGATGTCCATCACATAGGCTTTGAGGCGCATTTTCAGATAGGACCTCCGCTCCTTAATTTCATTGAAAAATAATACTGTGATCGGCTTATTCAGGAAAATATATTTGGACGTTTGCGCAGCTTCAGTGGCTATTTTCCTGACCTGTGCAGTATCTATATCCAGCGGCAAATAGATTTCAGCCACAACCTGACAATTAAGCTCTCCGGCATTACTATTGGATACTGAGCGATTCATCAACTCTCCATTAGGAATAGAAACCAGCGAATCATCCGGGGTAACAATACGGGTAGAGCGCAAACCTATTTCTACTACCTCGCCGTAATAAGAGTCAATTTCAATTTTATCGCCTACTTTGAAAGGTGTATCCAGCAGAATGACGATGCCTCCAAAGATATTCTTCAACACATCCTGAGAGGCAAAACCTACAGCCACCCCTACCGAGGCTGTCAAAGCCAGTACAGCTTCTATCTCTGGTCTGATTACTCCGGTGATAATCACAAAAATGACAATGATCCACCCCAGTATCCTTACTACCGGAATCAAACCTTTGATAGTGATGCGGTAATTGGTACTTCTTTCTGAAAATAATTCCAGAATACGGGTTAGGAACCTGATGACGAAGTAACCAATGGCGAAAATGATAAAGCTCCAGAAAATTTTGCCTAATGAAATTTGCCGCAGTGCTTCCGGAGTAGACTGTTCTTCTTCCTCTGAAGCTGAGTTGTCAAACAGGTGTCTTTGCCTATCTACCAGCGTATCTGCCTGGATGACGATGTTATTGGCTCTGATCTGTAGCTGTGATTGTACGCTGTCTGCCTCTTCATTAGCAGTAGGTATATTCTGTAAAGTATCAGGCTGTGCATTTTGTGCTCCTGCTCCCAACAATTGCGGAGGCACCGGAAGCCGCATATTTACAGAGTCCCTCTGTATCAGCTGTAGAGGACTCAGCAGCAACAGCAACCATATGGTGAGTATTTGGAGCATCAGTGCAGGAAGTTTTTGTCTTTTAATAAATTAATCACTTGTCGGTACAGTAAAGGGTTGATCAGATAGACATCTTCCTTTTTAATGATAAAACCATCATCCATCAGTTGTATCAGGTTCAGATTACTATTCCCTGGCTTTTTCAGCATTTTTGCACCCATACTCTGATATTCAGTCAACTCCTGATATTGTGCTTCTGAAAGGCCATCGTGCTGCACCAGCATGTGAAGCGTGAGTACATGTTGCAGTGAAATAGATTTGACAAAAGAAAAATCATAGTCTTTAAGGGAGCCAATGTATATGGTATCTTCGGTTACTTTACGAGTCGACCTGAGCCAGAAAAGCTGTGCAATACTAAAATTACCGGTCGTAATTTTATTCAAGTCATTGAAATACTCCTTCTCCAAATACTGTTGTTGTTCATCATCCGACATTTTCTCAAATTTCTTCTTACCCCTGTCTTCCTGGGCAGGTTCATATACCAACGCATAGCCACTCACCCGGTGACGCTTCAAAATTACCTCCCGCAATTGTTGGTTCTGAAAAGACTGAAGCTCTACCAAATACTCAAAATAATCGGAAATACGAATGGTCTTATCAAGATATTGCCAGGCATAAAGCGTACAGGTACACAGCCAGAACACCTTTTTGTTGGTTTTTGAGATGAGCTCAAACAATGTTTTGAGACAAGAAAAACCTCCTACCTTTCTTAGATAAAAGTGTTCTAAATTTTCAAATACAAGAATCAGGGGTTGGGTGAGTTGGTGAAAGTATTGAACGATATCTTCTACATTCATAAACTGCTGCTCAGGGAAGAGTTCGCTAAAGTAGGCCAGTAATGCCTCTTCAGTATAGATCTGACGAAAAGTAGTGGCTCTTACCAACTGGCACCGCTTGATCATCCGCTGATTACTTTGCTTCATAAAAAAATTAAGCAAAGTCGTAATTCCGCTTCCTTTCTCCCCTATGATTACGGTGCTGGCATATCGCCCCTTATTCCAGTTCTGAAAAGCTTCCTGTATGCTCTTGATCTCTGCGGTACGTTCTTCATAAAATACCGCTTCGTCTAGTGGACGGATACTGAACAGGCGTTGATATACATAGGGCAGTTGTTGGATGGATTTTTCACTTTCCGTTAAAAAATCCGAAATTTCTGTGCTTACCTCTACCGATTTGGATTCTATCCCCATCTGCTTGCGGTAAGCTCTGAGTTGTTGATTAGTATTTTTGTAGCCTTGTTGTAAGAATTTCAGCGTATAGGGCAGGGCGTTTTTTATATAGTCAAATGTTTTTTGCTTCAGTTCCCTCGTTCTTTCCAGCGCTTTGGCCCTGGCGACTCTCAGCTTCAGTTCTAAAGCATAATCATTACTCTTAAGCTCAGTAAGTTCATTGATAAAGGACTGTACTGCCTTATGTACGTCGCTGTCAAGATGTAGATAAACCTCATCCAAGGATTCAATAATATGCTCAATCACTTTCTGAGCACGTTGTAAACCTTCCAGTGCAATGCTCTGGGCTTTATCTATATTTTCCTGTTCACCTTCAAAAACTGAAAGTGCCGAGTCCAGGTTGAAGTAAGAAATCTGTCCTACTTCGTTGATCGACTTCTGTACTTTAGCTAACTCATCACCCACCGCCCGCTCTGAATCATTGATTTTGACTCTAAGGTTGGGTAGCGTCTCAAAGCTAACGATCTGCTTCGGAGAGATATAATCAATTTCTGAAGTTTTGATGACTCTGTTGTACTCGTTGGTTTTTACCAATCCCCTTCTTTCCGGTAATTCATCTACTTTTTCTTTGGCCTGAGACTGAATATTATTAAGTAGAGAAGGTAGTGCCTGCCGGTAGAGAACTGCTATTGTTGTCGGAATAACTGTACGTATCAATTGCAGATCAATGTATTGCTTTTGCTTATTCAGTTCTTCCTCAATCTGTAGTTTTGGTGAATTGTCAATTGCTTCCTGAGCATTATTGAGTACGCTCTTGGCAGTATTGACTTGGGGTAGCACTGCCTGCTTGATTTTTAGCTTCGCTTCTTCTCGTACTTTATAGTGCTGGTAGAGGAGGTGATTGCTCAGTATGCTAAACTCTTCATCAATACGCCAGTCCTCATGCAGCGCAAAAAGCGTGTTTCTCCAACCCTGTACAAAACCCAGATATGCCTTTTCAGTATTTCTATTTTTGCTAAGGATTTTAGCATTGCTAAAATGACGTGCCGGCAACTCTGCTGTTCCTGCCCTCTCATAAGCGTATTGATATTTATGGGAAATTTCTGTCAGTAGCTGCGCATGATCATGGCTGATCTCCTGATGCAGGGTTTGCAGTTCATCATGTACTGCCTGTATTTGCGCTTCAAACTGTTGTGTTTCTAAAGAAGGAAGTTCAGCCAGCCAGTTCTCACGCTGATAATCAAGCTCCTGTAGAGAATGGCTTACCTTAACAAACATACGCTCAGATGCCTGCCAGGCCTGTTGAGAAGTAATGGCTAATTCACGGTATACTTTTTCAAATACAGGTATGAGTGCCAGCGCATATTCATATTTGTAATAAAATGCTGTAAGATTTCTCAGTGGAACCTTGTACTTCCAGGGTTCCAGCGCCTTGGGGGATTTGCGAAAGAGTCTGCGAAAAAAGTTTTTTATTCTGTGAGGCAGATCTCTCCACCGCCTGAGCCACCTCTTCCAGTATTTGATAAGGCGGATTCGCCAGTTATCTTCGTCCTGCTTTTCAAAGCGCGTCTCAGCCTGTACTTCATCATAAAAAGGAGGCAGATTGTCCAGCAATACCATACTGCCCTGAAAATACTCCTCTAGTATTTCAGTGAGTTGGCGAGGCTGGTTACTTTCGTACCTATGCTCAATTAGCGCATAGATGTTTTTACTGTAAGACTGTAGTGCCTCAAAGAAAAGCGCTGCATCTCCCTGTGTTTTAGCTGCTTCGTATTGCTTAGTAAAGTCGTGAAAAACAGAAAGCACCTCATCAGCAAAATCCTCCTGATACTGAATGGTCTTATTCAGCACCGGCAGTGCGGTGGTTTGAATTAGTGAAGCGACACTCTCCTGTACTTCGGAGGGTTGATTACTCATAAATCTACTGAGGGTAAACTGCCATGAGCTTAACTGCGTCTTTGCTGGTCAGCAACATTTACTTAAAATGGTATTTTGCTTTTTTGATGGCTTCATGCAAAGTATCTGCTGCTTTTTCAAAGCCCTGGCGGATGTCATAAAAAGCTGCTGCACTGGAATTTTTGAGGTCTTCATAGCTGCGGTAGAGTGGGCTATCCTTTTCTTTGAGCCCATTGAGCTCCTCATCCAGTTCAGCTCTCAGGTCCTTAGCCTTTTGCTCAAATTCTTTGATCTTGGCGTATATTTCCTGTAACCTGTCTTTAGCCTGATCCTCTGTTTTATTTTGCTCTGACATAGGAATATAATGTTGGTGGATATTGCTTCAATTTAGTAAAAACACCCATGATTGCAAGAAAGTCTCTGCTACGACCAGATACAAATCAAAAAAAGCTGAAATTTGATATCTCCGAGATGAAATGCGAAATCACATTAGGTTCTATGATAATGGTGAAGATCACTCCGAATAATGCCCCATATAGGTGTGCATCATGGTTGATACGGTCGCGCATCTGCTTGGACCGCTGGTAAGAATAAAGGAGAAACAATCCCCCTAGAATAAAGCCCGGTATTCCGATCAAACCAAAAAGGTAAATATTACTAGTAGGATCAAACATGATTGCGCTAAATACTATAGCAGAAACCCCACCTGAAGCACCCAGGGAGTTGTAAGATGGGTCATTGCGGTGCTTGATATAGGTAGCAACATCCGAAACGATAATAGCTACCAGATACATGCCTATGTAAAGCACTATGCCTGTGGTACCTCCAAACAAATAGGTGTAGTACTGTTCAATAACGCTTCCGAAAAAGTAAAGCGTAAACATATTGAAGAACAGGTGCATGTAGTCCTGATGGATAAAACCTGAGGTAACAAAGCGCCAGTATTCTTTCTTGGTATAAACGGAATAGGGGTTAAAAATCCATTTGTACATAACTTCCGGCTTATTCCATGCATACAGGCTGGCTGCAACGGAAATGACAATAAGTATAATTGTAATAGAGTCCATAAGTATATAAGTCCTTTTGCAGCGCTATTTTATTTTTCTCTTGCCATAAGTTCTTCTGCAAACTGACTAAGTATTTCTTTTTTATCGGGTTTTACATTGATTTGTTGCAGCTTTTGCAAGCCCAGGTCAAAAAATTCATTCATCTTTTGCTCGGTAAGTGCTCGGATATCAAGCGTGTCATACATAGCTTTTACTGCACTGACTTTTACTTGGTTGTCAAATTCTTCTTTTTGCAGCCAAGATTCAAGTTCAGACTTCTGCTGAGCATTGGCTTTTTCCAGCGCTTTGATCAGCAAGAAAGTCTTTTTATTCACGATTATATCGCCTCCTACTTGCTTACCAAATTTAGCCTGATCAGCGTACACATCCAGCAGATCATCTTTAAGCTGAAAACTGATACCAATGTTTACGCCAAAGTCATATAAAAGCTGACTATCTTCAACACTTGCATTGGCTAAAATCCCTCCCAATTGCAAACTAAAACCGAGCAGCACCGCTGTTTTCTGCCTGATCATCATCAGATACTCTTCTTCATTCACTTCAGCACGATTTTCAAAGTTCATATCCCATTGCTGGCCCTCACAAACTTCTGCGGCACACTGATTAAAGGCTTTTAAAACCGGCAATAGTGTATCCTGCTTTACATTGAGCAAAAGCTCATACGCTCTTACCATCATCACATCACCGGAAAGAATAGCAATATTCTCATTCCATTTTTTATGGACAGTAGGTTTTCCTCTCCGGAGTGGTGCCTGATCCATGATATCGTCATGCATCAGAGTAAAGTTATGAAAGACTTCTACTGCCAGAGCTGGCTCAAGTACACTATCTTCATACGCATGGTCATGATAGAGCCAGTAAGCCAATAGAGTTAGTACCGGTCTGAGCCTTTTTCCTCCCAGGCTTAAAATATACCTTATAGGCTCATACAGCTCGGTAGGCTGACTCCCAAATTTGTGTTGCTGTAATTTGTGATTAATTTTTTCAATGTATTCCTGCACCAGCGGGTTCATATACTTGCTACAAGTAGAATAGAAATAAATAGTATGGCTATAACGCTAAAATACCAAGCTTAATAGTCAAACATAGCGCTAAGAAACTTACACCTGAAATTATAATTTAGTATCAGATAACTTACTGAAAAGTATCTTTTTTGACCGTCGTAAAACTGTATAAAAGTATTTACAAAAACAACTGAATCAGCCTATCTGCACTACCGTGCCTTAAGCAAAAGGTTAGTGATAATTATGGTGTTCAGAAAAATTTAATCTAAAAATTTACTTAAGTATTTGTTTTAATTTCTTTTTTATTACATTAATCTTTTAATAGTTACTATCAGAAAGTATTTGAGTAAAAACACTCAATAATCATTAGATTTAAGATTAGAAAGCATTCATTCAGGTATACTTCAAATTAGCTCCTTACTTGTAAACCCACAATTGAATACAAGGACTTATACATGAATATTGAAATAAAAGCCTGGTCAAAAGTGCTAAATCTGTTTTTTGTACAGCTTGCGCTTTTTTTCTTGTTTGCCTGTCATCCCTCTGTTAGTCAAATGCCTACCGCTCACCAAAGTACGCTGGACTTACGTCAGTGGGATTTTGATAAGCAGGGGCCTGTCAAACTGAACGGTGACTGGGCTTTTTACTGGCAACAGTTTTGGAATAATGCACAGACAGTATCACCATCTCCGACTACCTCCTATTTTATCAACCTACCTTCTGATTGGAAAAATTATGAATTGAAGGGCCAGCGTCTTGGCGGGCAAGGATACGCAAGCTATGCGCTACACGTCTTGCTTCCTGAAAACACAGAAGAAATGGGTATCAACATCCATACAGTAGCGACAGCCATGAAGTTGTATGCTGATGATTCTCTTATTTATCAAGCCGGAAAAGTAGGAAAAAATGCAGAGGAAACGCTTCCTGAGTATGCTCCTGACTTTGTCCGAATACCCTCTACAAAAGACACGCTTAGGCTTATCCTAGAAGTTTCAAATTTTCACTATCACAGAGGGGGGGGCTTGGTCCCCCTTTTTTTTAGGTAACATCAGAGACATCCGCAAAAGATGGATATTGGAAACAGGACTTGAGTTTTTTCTAGCAGGGTGTATTCTGATTATGGCACTTTATTATCTTGGCTTTTACTTTTTTGGAAGAGATGACATAACCTATCTGATTTTTAGCATTGCCTGTTTTTTTATCCTGATCAGGGTACTTTGTACCGGGCAGTACCTTATCCGTTATTTGCTGCCACTTAACTGGAACTGGATGATTAGGCTGGAACTTTTAGGATTCTACCTCTTTGTCCCATTGTTTTTGAGCTACCTCAGGCAAATATTTCCGAAAGTGATACCTAAATCGCTTTTTTTGCTTAACTGGGGCATCGCAATAGCTGCTACTTTGTGGGTACTTTTGACTCCCCCTCTTAGTTTTTCTCACTCCATCATACCCTATGAAGTATTTACTATTCTAATATGTGTAATTGGACTCTACAGAATTATTAAACACTACGATAAAAAGATTCCAGGGCAAAAAATATTATTATTCAGCTTAATCATTTTCTTTCTAGCATTCATCAACGATGTATTGTATGCTAATAATCTCATTCCTACAGGATATATTATTTCTTTAGGCTTACTTTTATTTATTCTATCTCAATCACTCATACTTTCTCAAAGGGTGTCTTTGGCTCTGTATGGATTGGAAAATGCGAATCAAACTCTGTCTGTACAAAACGAAACCATACATCATAAAAACGAAGAACTTACCCGCCTTAATAAAGAGCTGGATGTATTTGTATACCGTACTTCTCATGACCTAAGAGCTCCTCTTACTTCTACTATGGGCCTTATTGAAGTTCTTAGAATGGAGGAAGACCCCAAAAGGTTTGAAAAATACCTGGACTTACAGGAACAGGCCCTCAACCGACTTGATGATTTTATCCAGGATATTCTTAACTATTCCAGAAACACTCGCCTGGAAGTGGTATGTGAACCTATAGATTTGAGGGTTATGCTAGAGGAAGTATTCTCTCTGTATCAACATCTAAGTAATTACAATCTGTTGGAGAAAAGAACTGATATAAGGCAGGAAGGAGAGTTTTATGGAGACAAAAAACGTTTGTCTATCATACTGAATAATCTGATCTCCAATGCTTTTCGCTATTATGATCCTGAGAAACCTAAACCCTATCTTAATGTAAAAGCTTTTACAAATAAGGAGAAAGCTGAGATTACAGTAGAAGATAATGGCTTAGGAATTGATGAAAAGCACCATGACAAAATTTATGATATGTTTTATCGCGCAAGCAGTAGTGCCAAAGGTTCTGGCTTAGGTCTTTTTATTGTAAAAGAGTCGGTTACTAAAATGGGCGGAGAGATATACCTGAAGTCCAAAAAGGGAGAAGGCTGCACATTCATCATCATTCTGCCTAATCAATCTCCCCACACTTAACCTTCTCTTACTTCACAAATTCCAGGTCAATGGTACGGCGGTCCATATCCGTTTTGAGTACTCTTACTTTTACCTTATCGCCTAGTGCAATGATCCGCTTGCGTCGCTGCCCGATGATGCGAAAGTTCTTGGCATCATATTCATAATAATCATCCGATATTTCAGACATGCGCACCATACCTTCGCAATGGGTTTCTACCATTTCTACATAAACGCCCCATTCTGTCACTCCTGACACTATACCATCAAATACTCTGTCTATGCCAAACTGCTGCATGTACTGCACCTGCTTGTATTTGATGGAAGCCCGTTCGGCATCGGCTGCCCGTTTTTCCTGCTCAGATGAGTGTTCACATTTTTTCTCGTACTTATGCCGCTCTTCAACGGCTGCATCATCAAGGTATTTTTGCAAAAGTCGGTGCACCATTACATCCGGGTAGCGGCGAATGGGTGATGTAAAGTGTGTATAATGCTCAAATGCCAGACCAAAGTGTCCCTTGGCTTCAGTAGTATATTTGGCTTTGGCCATGGTACGGATTGCCAGTTGTTGCAGAATATCCTGCTCCGGCTTCCCTTCCACAGCCGACATCAGTTCGTTGAGCGAAGCGGAAATTGCCTCATCTGAGGTATGTAGTTTATAGCCAAAGCGCTGAGCAAACTGAGAAAACTCCTGGATTTTGGTGATATCTGGAAAATCATGGACACGGTAAACGAAGGTGTTTTTATCCTTTTTCTTCTTGTAGTGATAGACAAATTCTGCCACTTTTTTATTGGCGAGCAGCATAAACTCCTCTATCATCTTATGAGCATCTTTGCGCACTTTAGGCACTACTTCCAGCGGGTTACCGGCATCATCCAGTTTGAAGCGTACTTCAGTAGTTTCAAAGTTCACTGCTCCTTGGGCAAAACGCTCATTTCTTAGCCTTTTCGCAAGATTATTCAGGGTAATAACTTCCTGTGCAAACTCACCTTTGCCAGTTTCAATACGTTCCTGGGCATCTTCATAGGCAAAGCGATGATCGGAATGGATTACGGTTCTCCCCAGCCAAACGTCTTTTACCTTTGCATTCTTATCCATCTTAAAAACCGCAGAGAATGTAAGTCGGTCTTCATTCGGGCGCAGAGAACAAAGTTCGTTGGACAGCTTTTCGGGAAGCATAGGGATAACGCGGTCCACCAGATAAACCGAGGTAGCTCTTTCTTCTGCTTCTCTTTCCAGGGCAGTATTTTCCTGCAGGTAATGGGTGACGTCAGCGATATGCACGCCTATTTCCCAGTGGTTATCATCCAGTTTTTTGATGGACAAGGCATCGTCAAAGTCTTTGGCATCTACCGGGTCAATGGTAAAGGTGGTGACCTCTCGGAAATCTCTTCTCCTGGACAGCTCTTTTTTGTTGAGATTGAATTTGATCTTGCTGGTTTCTTCCACCACATCATGAGGAAACTCAAAGGGCAGATCAAATTCAGCCATGATAGAATGAATCTCCGCATTATTCTCCCCGGCAGGCCCTAGTACTCTGATCACTTTACCTACCGGACTTTTATCTTCCTCCGGCCATTTGATGAGTTTGACAATGACTTTGTCATTATTCTTAGCTCCCTGTAAATCTTCCAACCGCACAAAAATATCATGATGCATCTTTCGGTTGTCAGGTACGATGAATGCGAAGCGATTAGACATTTCTACTCTACCCACAAACTCTTTTCGGGTGCGTTCTACCACTTCCAATACCTCTCCTTCAGGCCGCTTTCCTTCTATACCTGGCCCAAAAGACATAACTTTGACAATATCACCATCAATAGCGTTTTGTACATAGTCAGCATCTACTTTAATATCTTCTTCCAGTTCATCACAGATGATGAATGCAAAACGTGGGTTTACAAAATCCACTTTCCCTAGCAGTATTTTTGGCTCGGCGGTAGTCTGATACTTACCATTGATAATTTTCTTGACTTTACCCTCTTCCTCAAGCTTGTAGAGTACATTGGGCAGGGAGTTTTTTGAGGCTTTATCATTGATATCCAGCCGTTTGGCAATCTGGCGAGGTGAGTAAGCTTTGGTTAGGTTGGCATCCAGCAGCCCCATCGTCATATAGGCAAGCTGTTCGTTGGTATAGGCTTGTTTTTTGGATCGGGAACGGGTTTTCTGTTTATTTCTTTTTTTTGACATATTGATTGAAAAAATTCTGGCTGTGTGAAAGAGAGCGAAGTTAATAAGAATTTATAGTGCTCGCTTAAACACAGATTTATATTTTAATTTAAAAATGACCGCCAACTTCTCAAACTCCTCCTAGAGAAGGGATGTTCTTCATATTATCCAAATTACAAATACTGAGTATCAGGCTTGCTGATGCTAAAATAAGTATTTCAGTAAATTTAAGAAGTTTTCTGGTCAGATAGGGAGGACTTTAACTAATGCTTATTTGATAGAGATAATGATTTAGTGGTGTTGTATAGATTACTGATGGAAGGAGCGGTTTACATGAAATGCATTTATTCTACATCTGCTAACTCATTTTAATGCATTAAGGTTCTATTCCAGAAGATTATACTACAGTAATATTTTCCTGCTTGATTGGTTTAAGAGACTGCAAGTGTAAAAATACCTGCGCCAGAATAGATACATTTCGTTTGCAGAAGCGAGCGATTTTATCCAGAGATTTTTCTTGATAATAAATCTTATTCACTTCACTTCCTTTGATTGATTCTTCTTCTACTGCTTTCACATTGAAAAGAGCTGCCAGCAATTCTAAAGAGGTATAGCTTTTATAATCGCCAAATTTCCACATATCCATCGTATCAAGGTGATGAATTTCCCAGGATTTTTTGCCAGCCACATCCATAGAAGGTGGTAAAGTAATCCCATTGATCAGCATACGACGACATAGATAAGGGAAATCAAACTCTTTTCCGTTATGCGCGCAAAGCCTTAACCGGCTTTGATCAAACTTCATCACGGTTTCTTTGAAATTCTGAAGTATCTCTTTTTCATTTTCACCAGATATACATTTGATCCGCAATTCTGTCTCCTCATTTTCCAGGGTATGAAAAATCCCGACTGAGATTACAATCACTTTTCCGAACTCAGCATAGATACCTGCCCGCTCAAAATACATTTCTTCAACATTGAGGTCTTCTTTATTTTTCAGATTTGATGCCTTACGACTCCATTCACTTTTGAGTACTTCACTCAAATCCTCAAAGCTAGATTCAGCAGATACGGTCTCAATATCTACAAACATCAGATTGCTTAGGTTAAGATCTAGTGGCATCGCAAAAAAATTTATTGGTGAAAAATTAAGGATTTCAACGAAAAATTTTGATCAAGATACTATTTCTCAAAGTCTTTAAAAAGCATGCTGGGCTGAATTCCCTGGTTATGCTGGTATTTCTTGCTGCGATACTCCTCGTATTCTCCCTCAATAGAATGGTAAAAAATCTGGCAGATCTCTACTCCGGCATATATCCTGATGGGCTGCACACAAAACATTTCCAGGGTCCAGAAGCCAGAAAAACCCACATCTCCAAAGCCTGCGGTAATGTGAACGAATAAGCCCAGTCTGCCTATAGAGGAACGTCCCTCCAGCATAGGTACATAATTGTGGGTTTCGGTAAACTCCAGCGTCCTGCCTAGATACAATTTATCTTTCTCCAGCAACAGCCCATCTTCGGGTATGATCACCTTTTGAGCAGTATTCTCCAGTTTCATATCCAGGACCGGCTTATCATACACCAGAAGGTCCTGGTGCAACCTGAGGTTATAACTATTAGGATTAAGCTGCTCTTTGCGATAAGGATCTATGATAATGTCTTTACCTAGTTTTGCTTCTATAGACTTGCCTGAAAGGATCATTCGGTTATTGAGTTCAGAGTTTGAGGGTTCACAGTTCAATAAATATCTATGTTTGAAGTAGATTTTACTACATGCAAAGTAGGCAAATAATCGTGGGAAAGCACAAACAAGATGCTTGCAAATGCATGTACCAGAATGATTTTAGTTAGTAGTTAAAATTTTTCTTGATGGCTATTGTATTTTAAAAACCCATGCTTAACTTTGTACTCCCATTCGGAAAAAGCGAAAGTAGCTCAGCTGGTAGAGCGCAACCTTGCCAAGGTTGAGGTCGCGGGTTCGAACCCCGTCTTTCGCTCAAAACTTAAAGCGACTCCCAGATCGGATACAGGAGAGTCGCTTTACTGTTCTAGACAAGATGAGTTTTTACTCATGCTGGGATGGTGGAACCTGCCTGACGGCAGACAGGTTGGTAGTTAGTCAGTGGAATATGTTCTATGTTTATGCTATTAGGAGTATCAATGCCAATTATATTTATGTGGGCTTGACAAATAATATTGAAAGACGTATTAATGAACATAACAAAGGATATAATAAAACTACTAAGTCCTATTCTCCATTCAAGCTCATTGTAGTAGAACAGTTTGAAAGTAGAAAAGATGCTAGAGGCAGAGAAAAGAAATTAAAATCAGGTGTTGGGAAAGAATACCTGAGAAGTTTAACATAAAAATGCCGGGATGGTGGAATTGGTAGACACGCAAGACTTAAAATCTTGTGACCATTAGGTCGTGCGGGTTCAAGTCCCGCTCCTGGTACTCTACAATCCTCATAACACTTTGTAAATCAGGTGATTATGGGGATTTTTTGTTTTATGTAGGGACATAAAACAGGACAGTTTTATTTTCCGAAGCTCATACCTCCTTTTCTATTTCTTTCATTTTCTTCTTATAGGTATTGTAGGAAATGCCCAGTGCTTCAGCAGCTTTCATCCTTTGATTATTAAAAATTGTAGTTACATTAAGGATATGTTGACGTTCAACTTCAGACAGCAAAAATACAGTTCCTGAAGCCTTCTGAATCCGTTCTGGAAGATCTACTGGTTTTATTTTTCCTTCATTAAAGACATATAAGCTTTCAACAACATTCTCCATCTCTCTCACATTTCCAGGGTAATGATATTTGATGAGTTTATCCCAAGCTGCTCCTTCAAAAGTTAGGGTCTGATTAAATCGCATCTCCCTTTTCTTCTTTTCAACCAGGTAATTTAACATCTGTTCTACCTCTTTTTCTCCCCTTTCTCTGAGAGGAGGAATTCCAATCTCAGCTACAGCAAGACGGTAGTATAAATCCCAACGATAATCCCCTTTATCGCACAGATCTACTAGATCTTTATTTGTTGCTGTGATGACCTGCACATCTATGTCTTTTGCAGTCCCACCAATAGGGTGAATCTCTTTTTCCTGTAATACCCTAAGTAAAGCCTGCTGCATGTAGGAAGAAATATCACCGATCTCATCTAGAAAAATAGTGCCACCATCCGCTTGGTGAAATAAACCTTTTTGATCAGATTTAGCATCCGTAAAAGCACCTTTACGATAACCAAAGAGACGAGATTCTAATAAATTATCGGAAAAAGCTGAACAATTGATTGCCACAAATGGCTTACTTCTCCTATAAGAATTTTTATGAATATATGTGGCTACTACCTCTTTACCTGTTCCCGTCTCTCCGCTTATCAGCACCGTTACATCTCCTGCTTGTGCTACTTTAGAGGCTCTTTCAAAAGTTGGCTTTAGTCGGTCAGTAACTAAGAAATCCTTATCTTTTTGATTTTGACTGATCTGCCTGATTGTAGCAGTTATAGGTGTCATGGATTGATCAACCTCCAATAGTAACTTTTCCGGTTTCTTATCCTTGCTTAACCTACCTTCCCTTAATTGAATTAACCTGGTATCTAATCCTAAAGTAGTATGTAGGATAAACCAGCTTAACTGCATAATGGAAGTGCCAGGTGAGAAAAAAATATCTATTTGCTGATCTTTGTATTCAAGAATTAGTGAGCGAATCTTGGGAAGCACCTCCTCTAAATCAATTACATCATTTAACCCCAGGTACCTTCCGGAGATTGTGCGAGATGGGTATTTTCTTTTTAAGGTATTGAGTAAAAATTCAAAAGCTGTATCCTCTTGCTTCTCAGAACACAGGAGTACATGCTCATCATACTCATAAAAATATTGATGAAATGAAAGATTAGGCCCCTTCTCATTCACACTACCTTCCAAAAAATCACTCGCCTTTGACATCCAGGAGATCAATAGTCGCATAGGTATCAAATTTTGACACTAAAGTTACTAATTTGACAGTCTAAAATCTAAAATATTGCAGTTTTCATACTTATATGAGTTGGTCTTATGATTGCATAGATTATATAAAATCTATATAAATAAAGATAAAAATTAACTTTTCTAAGTAATCATGCTTGCATTTACTATTACATCTTCACATATTAAAGATTCTATACTAAGCAAACCTTACAACAACCTATTAGTGAAAAAACTCAAATATCTGAGAGTTGAGTTTGAGGGGGATATCCGCCCTCATGAAATACCTGCCTTTCGTGGTGCTGTAATTGATAAAGTAGGCCGTGAACATGATATATTTCATAATCATAATAAGCTAGATGGCCATATTTATAGGTATCCTCTCGTACAGTACAAGTCTATCCGAAAACATCCCTCTTTATTATGCATTGACTTCGGTGTAGAGGAAATTCACCATTTCTTCCAAAATAAAGATTGGAGCATAGAGCTCAGTGGAAGGAAATTAAATATGAGTATCTCACAACTGGATATGAAGCAATACAATCTTCAGACGTGGGATAAACTTTTTCATTACAACATCAGGAATTGGATCGCCCTAAGTCAGGAGAGTTATAAAGACTATCAACAATTTGAAAATCTGACAGATAGAATCCGATTTTTAGAGACTAAACTCATTGGCAATATACTTTCATTTGCTAAAGGTGTAGACTGGCATGTGGATAAACAAATAGAAGCGCACATCCAGGACTTAAAGGAGCCTCGTTGGGTTAGCCTCAAGGGAAAAAAAGTCCTGGGTTTCAACCTGGATTTTTCCTCCAATGTATTTCTACCCAATTTTATTGGCCTGGGCAAAAGTGTCAGTCTGGGGTATGGAACTGTTGTGCAAAAAAAACCATAAAGAGAAATGTCAGACCTGAACAAAGAATTAGTTTATATGGCAGGCTTACTACATGATATTGGTAAGTTCTATCAGCGTGCAGATGTATATTACGAAAGTTCTACTAAACTAGCTCCTAATTCTAGAAATATTGCTGATTATATATGTCCTAAAGGGAAGAATGGGCTACCAGCTTACCAGCATGTAATCTGGACACATGATTTTTTTGAGAACGCCAGCGTTTCCAAAAAACTTCAGCAATTGGGGTTGTCTTCTAATATTGGAATAAAGGAAGGAAAAGAAGATACTCTTCAAAATTTAAGCTGTTATCACCATAACCCACAAACATTGTTTCAGGCCTTCATACAGATGGCCGACTGGTGGAGTAGCGGGATGGATCGTAATGCCCGTTATGAAGCAGATGAAACTGTTTTTAAGGAATACAAAAATTTTAGGGAGGTGAGGTTGGTGTCTATCTTTGAACAGTTGGGATTGAAAAACAAAACTATAAATGAACAATTATACTCCTTACCTCTACAGTCCCTGGACATTTCTCGCTCATGCTTTCCTGAGCAAACTGCTGATTATCAACAAATGGATTATGAAAAACTCTGGGGAAGTTTTATTGAAGAGTTTGAAGCCATTCCTGTACATGAAGGAAGCGCTCACAGGCGGCTTGCCATTGAAGCTTTTAATGAATCTCTACTTTTCCTGATTAGGAAATATGCCTGGTGTGTTCCTTCCAGTGCTCACAAAAAAGATCTTCCGGATGTTAATCTCCATGACCATTTGCGTACTACAGGAGCCATTGCTCAATGTCTTTATGATTACTGGACTGAGCAAAAGGATGATTTTGAACTTCAGCAAATGGCGGGCAAAAAAAGGCTTGTAATAAGAGATGGATGTCATCCGCTACTTTTTTTCTGCGGTGATATTTCGGGAATTCAAAAATACATATATGATATCTACTCTTCAAAAGCTGCTAAAAGCCTCAAAGGTAGATCATTTTTTCTTCAATTACTGGTAGAGAGTCTCGTCCAGAAAATTATTAAGCAATGCGGAGTTACTACAGGGCATGTAGTGTATGCCAGCGGTGGCAAATTTTATATGTTACTTCCCAATACTACAAAGGTAAAGGAGGAACTCCATAAGCTTGAGCTTGAAACTTCGGAAAATATTTATAATGGTTATCACGGCGCCCTTTATGTGTGCATGGATTACATACCATTCTGTTACCAGTTTGATAAGGGTAAAAGCGAAATCTCAATCCCTGATGATCAGGGTAAGCCTTTTCTGACACATAACCTGGGAGAACTTTGGAGAAAACTATCCGAGAAAACAAGCCTGAAAAAGCAACAAAAATTCAGGCAACTCATGCTGGATAATTTTGATCGTTTTTTCCAACCCGACAACACGAGTGAAATGGACGAAGTCTGTGCGGTTACCGGACAGTTCTTTGAGGGAAAAGACGATAAAACAGAAATTGCTAAAGATGAAGAAGGTAACCCGGTTTATGTGAAAGCTAATGTATATGATCAGGTGATACTTGGCGAAGTACTTAAGGATGCAGATTATTTTCTGACTTTCCGCTCTTCTGAATCCATCCGTGATCTGAAAATTCCATCTTTTGAGCCATTGAAGTTAGAAGTACGTCATCATTTGTTTGATAGTCATAACCTTACTTATGATGATGCTGATTTTCGTAAAATTAGTTCGGTTGATACTGCCAGGGTACGGAGGATCAATGAAACTAACTTTAACCTGATCAATACGCTCAAGGGAAATCGTACCTCTTATGGATTTACCTTTTACGGAGGCAACCAACAGGCCCGAAAGCAAGCTGACTCAGGAAGTTGGATCAACAAAACTTTTGAGGAACTAGCTCAGTATGCCAATGGAAAGAAAACACGATTGGGAATTCTGCGCATGGATATTGATAACCTTGGTAAGTTATTTATACATGGCATTCCTGATAATAAACGTAACCTTTCTAGGTATGCTACCTTATCTTCTCAACTTGATTGGTTCTTCAGTGGCTATCTGAATACTATTCGGGATAACAGCTTTATACTCTTGCCGAAATCGCATGCTGATTTTGAGCAACATCCCGAGCATAAGGCTTTTTATCGTGACTGGGTAAATATCCTCTATTCCGGCGGTGACGATATATTTGCAGTTGGCCGATGGGATATGCTGGTCTCTTTCGCCGAGCAAATCCGCAATGATTTTCGTGATTTCGTTTGCAGTAGGGAAGAAATCTCAATTTCTGCCGGTATCGCGATAGTTGATCCAAAATTTCCTATTGCCAAAGGGGCCGAACTAGCTGGTGAGGCTGAAGAAAAGGCGAAGAGGTACAGTGCTGATGGGCTTTCACTCTCCAAAAATGCTTTCTGCTTCTTTGGAGAAACCGTATCATGGCATAAGGAATTTGCCGAGGTGAAATCTCTGAAAGAGGAAATGGTTTATCTGGTACATCAGGAAGGTTTGTCAAACGGCTTACTTCAAAAACTTATGCAGTTTCAGCAAATGAAGAACCAAGTTGCGCAGGATCAATCCAAAAGTTATATCTGGAATTCCACCTATTACCTGGCACGATATGCGGAGCGTTATAAAATTCAATCCATTCACCCAGTCAAATTATTTCTGGATGAACTGAAAAGAAAACTTTTTACCGGCGGTGGCTTTCCTCCTCATGAACGCTATTTTGACCTGGCAGCTTTGGCCGCCCGCTGGGCTGAGTATGAACTCAAATCAAATTAATTAAAATATGTACGAACAAAAAAATACAGAGCAATTCCGGGTTTGGATACAATCCGAAGAAGGCCTGCCGGATGAAGCCATCAAATGGGCAGCAGAATTCGGGTCGCACTTAGCTAAAGGTGAGGGAAGAGATGGATTAAACAAGCTATCTACGTCCCAGCTAAGAAAATTCTTTGGACAGATGAAACGCCTGCAAATTGACATGCTGAGCGGAAGCATCCGGGGAAATCAGGGATCGCATTCAGGACTGCTTATGCTGAAGCCACAACTGGCCTATGCCAAAGGAAGAGACCTCAAAACATTCAGAAATGAAGCGGTAAGCCAGACCAAGATCGCAGACTTTGAGGATCAGATATCCAAAGCAATAGACGGGGTAGAAAAAAACAACAAAAAGCACTTTAAAAATTTTGTCAACCTGGTAGAAGCCATTGTGGCCTACCACAAAGCCCAGGGAGGTGAATAATGAGAAAACTAAACAAGAAGATCTTCATAGATGCCAGACTCAAGCTTATTACTGGTTTACGTATAGGCGATAACAAAGAGAATGTAGAAATCGGGGGGATTGATAACCCTATCGTCCGCCGCAAAGACAACCTGGAGCCTTACCTGCCGGGCAGTTCCATTAAAGGGAAAATTCGTTGCCTGCTGGAACTGGCCAAAGGAGAAAATGTTGATTCCAATGCGAAGCAAACCGGCTCGCTGATATGTCAGCTTTTCGGAGCTTCTGAAAACAAAAAGGAAAGTATGGATGGCAATCCTTCACGGATCATCGTTAGGGATGCTTACCTAACCGATAATAGCAGAAAGCAACTGGCTGAATCAGAATTCACAGATATGCCATTTTCCGAAATCAAGTGGGAGAATGTGATTAATCGTATCAAAGGTTCTGCCGAACATCCCCGCCAAATGGAGAGAATACCCGCCGGAGCTGAATTTGATCTACACTTTGTCATCAACATCTTTGAGGGTGATGAAGAAGGAAAACTGCTCAACACTTTTAAAAAAGGACTTGAACTTCTTCAGGATGATTATCTGGGGGGCAGTGGTTCACGGGGATACGGGCAAATCAGTGTTGAGGATATCAAGCAAAATACTAAAGATGCTTCATCTTACCTGGTGCCCTAATCTGAAAAACTTTTAAAACATGCCAAAGATTGAAATTTTAAAGCTTGCTTTTTCCACCCCACTGCATATCGGAAGTGTAAGAGCGGATTACGCTACCTCTTCTGCCATGCTGCATTCGGATACACTTTACTCGGCAGTGATGCAGGCGTGGAGTATGCTTGGCAAAGAGGAATGGATACCGCAGAAAGGCCAGTGGAAAGACTTGGGGTTTACCTTAAGTAGTCTATTCCCCTACACTACTCTGGATAATCAGGCAGTATACTTCTTCCCTAAGCCTTACGGTTTTCTGAATGATCAGAGACTTAAAGATGAGCAGAAACCGGAGAGTAAGGCTAACAAAAAAGTACAGTTTTACGATAGTGATTATTTCTTCAAATTCCTAAAGAACGAGCCGGTAGGGCCGCAATACGCTAAGCATGTGCAAGGATCATTCCTGAGCAGCAAATCCATTGACGCTGGCTTTATGCAGAAACAGGTGTATCCCAGAGTGAAGGTAGCCCGAAGTGAGGGTGAGGACGCAATACCTTATTACGTTGAGCGGCTTTACTTTAAAAAAGGGAGCGGACTATTTACCATTGTTTCTTATGAAAATGAAGAAGCTAGGAAACGCTTACGATCTGCTCTTAATCTACTCCAGGATGAGGGATTAGGAACCGACCGTCATGTAGGCCACGGACTGTTTAAGTTGGAGGAAGATACTGGTTTTAAGCTTGAAGAACAGCTTCCTTTAAATACTAATCATATGCTTAACCTTTCTCTTTATTGTCCTGAAACTAAGGGTAGCCTGGAAGAAATGATACAGGATGAAAATGCTCGCTATGAGCTAGTGCAAAGAGGAGGCTGGATCACTACTTATCCGCATATGAACCTGAGAAAGAAGACAGTACATATGTTTAAAGAGGGAAGTGTTTTTAGAAAACCTTCAGCAGGATTAACTGCCATGGGTAGTACGCAGGACCTGGCACCGGACAAAGAATCTCTGCCTGAGGCCACCCAACCACCTCAACATCCAATCTGGCGATGTGGGAAAAGTTTATTTATACCGGTAAACGTAAATGCCCATGCTTGATCAACTGAGCCACAATTACTATCTGAAAGCTGAAGTCCTAACCCCCCTGCACATTGGAGGAGGAAAAGAAAATAACTGGCAAAAAGACCTAGACTTCTTTTATGAAAAAGGCAAATTTAGGCTTATCAACCGTGACAAACTCTTTGGGAGGCTAAATGAACAGGAAATAAATAATCTAAGCAGCCTCATGGCAAGTGGAAAGCTAGCCGACTTCAGGAATTATCTGCTCAAAGATAAAAATCGCTTAAATGAAGTAACTATCAGAGAATTTGACCTTTCGCAGGCTCCTGAGCAGAATGAAATAGTAGCTATGATCCGTGATGGGCAGGGGCAAATATATATGCCGGGAAGTTCCCTCAAAGGTGGCTTCAGGAGTATTTTATTCAAAAAGTTTAAACAAACCAGTAGAGACAATCCTACAGAGGTTTTTGGTAGAATCGGTGAAGACTGGATGCGGCTGCTACGCGTTACAGATGCCTACTTTGATAAAAGTGAGATTATCCATACTAAAACATTTAATTTACAGGGATATCAAACTAGCCTCAGTGCTGGATGGAAACATGGAGGTAATCGTACCGATGAAAAATTTAGGGAAACAGGATTTGTTACTAGCTTTGAAGTAATTCCTCCAGGGAGTAAGTCCTTATTGCGTGTCAGTCTGGCTGACGGTGTTTACAAGCAGTTATCAATAAAGCAACAAGCAAATAAAAAAACTGCTGAGTTTATCAAACAGGGTAGGTTGGCTCCTTTTTTTCAAATCATCAACGAACACACCCGCGAATTCCTGGCAAAGGAAATAAGCTTTTTTGAGAGGTTTGCAGGAGACAGAACTGCGGATATTGTTGAAAATCTCAAAAGTCTGCTGAAGCAAATCCCAAGTAACGATAACACCTGCATCCTTAGGCTTGGCCTAGGAAGCGGATACCACAGCATTACCGGGGATTGGCAGCATGATGATTTTACCCGTACAGGAGTTTGGGAAAATGGACCTCGCCGAAGACAAGGTAATTTCAAAGTGAAATCCCGGAAGCTGGGATTGGTGATTGAAAATGATCAGATTGATATCCTACCTATGGGTTTTATCAAGTTGAGCATCATGTCAGATACAGAGTATTTGAAAGAGATGTCACGTATCGCTGAGGAGAAAGAAGACACAATACACGAAGAGCAAATCCGCCTGCAAAAAGACAAGCAGAAAGCGGAAGAGGAAAGAATAAGACTGGCAAAAGAGGAAGAAGACCGCAGCAAAGCAGAGGAAGAAGCCACTGCTGCCAAGCAACGTTCCCTGGAAGAAAAACTAGCCAATATGCCTAAACCCCTGGAGGGTGATCTGAAATCTGATGATGTGATAGAGGCGGAGATATACACCATCAAGTCTAACTTTGCAATGGCCAAATACTCACCTGAACCTGGTAAATACTCAGGACAGACTGAACTTCAGGTAGGCAAAAAGGCACGTAAACTGGTGCCTAATTTTGATAGCAAGTTCAAAGTCGGTGCCTTGGTCAAGGCAAGGGTAGAACTATTAAAAAAGAAAAATAAAGTGACGCTTCATTTTATAGACTTTGTAGAAGGATGAAAAAGATATTGATCTCAAATATAGGAAACCGTAATATTAAATATACCGGTACACTTGTCAGTACAAATGAGCATAATCATCTACATACCAAATCGTTCAGAGAAGATTCTGAAGTAATTTGGAACGCTTACGAAACAGAAAAGAAGTTTATCAAAGAGCAGATTCTGGTTAACCATATTGAGCGACTGAAAGACGAACTTTACGGAATAATTTTATTTGTAACAAACCAAGAAAATAGTTTTAATTTTCAGGATACAATATTTGAAGGAAAAATATTGCAGTGCTTGTTCAAAGAAAAATACGGGTTGAACACTTCAATTTATGAATATAATAGTAATCCGACAGACGAAGAACAAATTGTTAAATATGTCGCCAAAGTGCTTAAGGAAGTGATCACAGAATATTCACATTCACTGGTAATCTATAACGAAGCAGGAGGAACTCCTCAAATGAAGTCAGTAATCAAAGACCTGTTAAGGTATTACTTACCTGAGAATAAGTTTCTAGTAACATACTCAGACCAGCAAGATCAGGTTTACGATAAGAAAAGGTTGTATGGTCAAAAATATACATTGCTAAAGTCAGCCCGTGACTTTACGAATAAATATGAATATGCCGCAGCGGCGAAGATCATAGGGGATGCAGACAATTTGGTAGGAGTTGACAAGGCATTATTGCTTTACGTAACCATGGCTGCTGCCAGAAAAAACTTTGAGCGTGAACTTGTAAAAAAACAGCTTCAAAACGCTGATACTCCCAAGCATCTTAGAAAAAACGTTCTGTTGCAGCATTATGCTCAAAGTAAATTACCTGAAAATATTGAGATATTTTCTGAAGTATTTAGTAAAACTTCTCAGAGCAATATCTTTGAAATAGCCTCCATTTGCCAACTGTATTTTCACTTAGAAATCTATACACTTGGTGTAGCTACTTATTATAGGTTATGTGAAGAGTTATTACAATGCTGGGCTAAAGAAACATACCGAGAATTTGACCTAACTAGGAAAAGAGATAGGGATAAATTGGTCAATGAAAATAATAGTGACTTAAAGAATACATATCCAAATATGAGGAATGAATATGGATTACCATTTCTAATTGCATTATCAATAAGGGATGGAGATAAATCTATTATCCCATTATTTCAGCGATTGTCACAAACAAACTCTTTCTTTTCTAACTCCTCAAAAGGAATTGACTTACTAAGGAACAAGTGTTATCTGGCACATAAGAACCAGTCCGTTACTCCTAAAATGATAAATCAAAGCAACCCTTTATTCCTTAGCAATATTTTGCCGGAAATCTTTGATCTTCTAAACTTACCGGATGTAAATATCTATGAACAAATGAATCGGGATATTCAGGACTTGTTCCTTAAAGAATAACGTACAGACTGTTCCTATAAACGCTCTTTGACGTACTGAAAATTTTCGGTGTGCTATCCGCTAGCTGTCAGAAGCGCTTTGTCTTATGCACTCCCGGATCGCGAAAATCCGGGAGGTGTTTTATCCAAAAATAGTATCACTATGAACCTGATATTAGACACTTTCGGCACCTCACTCGTCAAGAAAGACGAAATGTTTGTAGTATTACATAAAGACGGTAAGCAGCAAATCGCTACGCACCAGGTACGCACGATAAGTTTAAGCAAAGGAGCGAGAATAAGCTCAGATGCTATACTGATGGCCATTGAAAACGAAATAGATATACTGTTTGTCAATAGCTATGGTCATCCTCAAGGGCGCGTTTGGAGTCAACGCTATGGCTCTATTGCCAACATCCGTAAAAACCAGGTCTTTTTCGGGCGTAGTCCGCAAGCAGTCTCCTGGATGAAAGAAATCATTATCCGAAAATTGGATAACCAAACTGCTCTCGTATGCACACTGCTTACGGGAGATAATGAACAAAAGCGGATCAAAACAGAATGCATCTCTCAATTAGAAAAAATAAAAGCCAAGTTGGAAGAATTAGAAGCTGACATCCTAGCCAAAATTGGTGATACAATACGAGGGTTGGAAGGAAGTGCTTCCCGATATTACTTTAAATGTCTGGCTTCACTCCTTCCAGAGAAATATCGCTTTGAAAAAAGAAGTCAGCATCCAGCTAAAGATATGTTTAACAGCCTGCTCAATTATGCCTACGGCATGCTATACGCTAAAGTAGAAGGGGCTTTGATAAGGACTGGTATAGATCCTTATCTTGGCATTTTCCATCGCAATGAATACAATCGGCCAGTGATGGTCTATGATTGCATTGAACCCTACCGAGTATGGGCCGAACAGGTAGTAGTGAACCTCTGCCTGCAACTGGTGATGGAAAAAGAATTTTTCAGCATTAATGAACGAGGTGATTACTGGCTAGCCAGCGAAGGAAAGCGGATACTTATTCAATCCATGAACGACTACCTTGAGGAAGTGGTGGGTATCAATGGTAAAAGCCGAAGTCGTAATGTACATCTGGAACTAGATTGTCAGGCTCTGGCACAGCGCTTCAAAAACGCAGGGCCTGCCTAAAGACCTTAACTATGCCAAGAAAAAAAATTATCAATGTCAAAAAAGAAGAAGCCTACCGTCGCATCAGGCAGGCAGGACTAAGGGAAGAAATTTCGGAGACTAAGCCAGTCAACCTCAAAAGTTCTGATGAAATACTGAAATTTTTAAAAATACTACAAAAGAAAAAAATAAAGGAAATGATCTGTATTATCATGTATGATATTGAAGACAATAAAATCAGACGAGAGGTTGCCAAATATCTGCTCAAGAAAGGATGTCAGCGCATTCAGAAATCGGTATTTCTGGGAAAAATGGATTATCCTATGTTCCGAGAACTACATCAGACTTTAAAAGATCTGCAAGAGGTGTATGAAAACGATGACAGTATACTGCTGGTACCGATTTCAGAAAATGAACTGCAAAAGATGAAAATGATCGGTAGAAATATTAGCTTTGAGCTGACGCTAGGTCAGCGTAACACGCTCTTTTTTTAGTTAGGGTGTACTTTTATTATTGTCTTTAAACATGATTCCATATCACTATATGAAATACAAAAAACTAAACCTATTGATAACCAATGGGTTAGAAATGACCGCTCACCGATAGCATACTCCACCAAAAGAAGGATTAAGACTTAAATGATCTTTCTTGTTGATCTATAGCTTCTAACACCGATAGCATACTCCACCAAAAGAAGGATTAAGACATATGATGCTCGTTTCCTACATGAATTATTGTTGCACCGATAGCATACTCCACCAAAAGAAGGATTAAGACCCTTCCAGTTTTGCATGTTGTGCTATGCTGACTAGTCACCGATAGCATACTCCACCAAAAGAAGGATTAAGACAATAATGAACCCTTATAGACAACTCCATTACCACCCACCGATAGCATACTCCACCAAAAGAAGGATTAAGACAACTTGTCTTTTTGTTGATTTGCTAAGTACATAATACACCGATAGCATACTCCACCAAAAGAAGGATTAAGACAATCCAGTATAGAATATTTGATAATTTTTCATGACACCGATAGCATACTCCACCAAAAGAAGGATTAAGACCTTATTAAAAATGTAATTATTTGGCGCAACTATTGACTCACCGATAGCATACTCCACCAAAAGAAGGATTAAGACTTCATTTTCAAGTTCCAATAATATTTTGTCAATTTCACCGATAGCATACTCCACCAAAAGAAGGATTAAGACTCATTTTAATCGGTTTTAAGTGTAAATGCTCATATTTCACCGATAGCATACTCCACCAAAAGAAGGATTAAGACAATAATGAACCCTTATAGACAACTCCATTACCACCCACCGATAGCATACTCCACCAAAAGAAGGATTAAGACCTTTAGACTGATTATCGTATCACTATTCTAATAATTGCACCGATAGCATACTCCACCAAAAGAAGGATTAAGACTTCTACACTTTTAGTGTATTCGCAATCTTTTTTACCACCGATAGCATACTCCACCAAAAGAAGGATTAAGACAATCTCTCTGTTATCTGAATCAAATTTCATAACTTTCACCGATAGCATACTCCACCAAAAGAAGGATTAAGACATTACCTGATAAGAGCCATTGTCAAACACTTCTATCACCGATAGCATACTCCACCAAAAGAAGGATTAAGACCTTTTAACTTTTAATTTTTATTACTGACTTATTTTTTCACCGATAGCATACTCCACCAAAAGAAGGATTAAGACAATACTGTGCTAATTACTTGATTTTTCATGATTGACACCGATAGCATACTCCACCAAAAGAAGGATTAAGACTATATTTCTTTGCTTCGTTATAATCTGATTCTTTTCACCGATAGCATACTCCACCAAAAGAAGGATTAAGACTTGAATATATCTTCCAGATTTTCAAACCCTTTTTCACCGGTAGCATACTCCACCAAAAGAAGGATTAAGACTGATTAATTCAGAATTTTTCATCGTTTTAAATATTCACCGATAGCATACTCCACCAAAAGAAGGATTAAGACGCTTCTCTTACGGTGTTAATGGTAGTCATTGTTTTCACCGATAGCATACTCCACCAAAAGAAGGATTAAGACCTTCATAATTCCTATATTTAGGTTAAACATTTTCCGACACCGATAGCATACTCCACCAAAAGAAGGATTAAGACTTTTAGACCTCATCAGTACTGATCTTTAAAATTCGTCACCGATAGCATACTCCACCAAAAGAAGGATTAAGACCTGAAATAAGGCGGTTTTGATGATAAGGAAAGATATACACCGATAGCATACTCCACCAAAAGAAGGATTAAGACCTTCTTCCAGGCATTTCTTAGTATATTCATCGTAACACCGATAGCATACTCCACCAAAAGAAGGATTAAGACTGCTGCAATACCGGCTTGATGGTAGTTTTAGGCATACACCGATAGCATACTCCACTAAAAGAAGGATTAAGACTCATCAATATCTTCCATGAAGACAAGTGCAGGACTCACCGATAGGATACTCCGCCAAAAGAAGGATTAAGACAGTGATACTCCCATTTTATTATGTACGTCCGGCAAGTCACCGTATATCATACTCCATCAAAAGAAGGATTAAGACCCGTCACAATATGTTCATTTGGGTCAAAGTTGGCTACACCGATAGTATACTCCAAAAAAAGATGGGTTAAGACTCAATTGTTACCTCTTGTTGTGCCATGATTGATGTCAGCGATAGCATACTCCACCAAAAAATGGATTAAGACAATGTTTTTTTGGTACTTGTTTTTGATGTTTCATCACCGATAGCATACTCCACCAAAAGAAGGATTTCTATTAGAGTAATAAGTGAGCAAAATGAGTGCACGCTACATTCCCGTAACTTTAGGTTTGCAGCATCTCGGAAATTCACGCAATGATTACGGGACTTTTGTTGATAATAAATACCACCAAAAGAAGGATTAAGACTGTTGCGTCTTTTTATTATACACAAGCTGGACCTGCTACATTTGACTGGACAGTGAGTTAAGCGTAATTCACTTAACTTAGCTGATATGAAAAAAGAAAGACGA
>NZ_JBBPHP010000061.1:0-28272 GCF_038039535.1 Catalinimonas locisalis
CGAACAGAGAAGTTAAGCCCGGCAGCGCCAATGGTACTGCTACCCGCGGGAGAGTAGGTCGCCGCCTTTCTATTATTATTTCTTCGTTCTTAATGAATTAAGAAAAATCGATCCTAACTCAAAGCCTTGCTACTGTTATAGTAGCAAGGCTTTTTGTTTTTACCCTCTCTATTTTAACGAAGTAATTCCATTCATTACCCTCACTAAGTTGAAAAATTGTTAATACGTTAGGATGATGCATCTAACTAAAAATTCTATATGAAAACCTTAAAAAAAGGTTACTTAGAGAAAATCCTAACCTTTAGTATCTGCTATTTTTATAGCTTATATTTCAGCTTGAAAATAAAAAAGTTGAAGACTATTCATGGATAATGCCATCATAGAAACAAGTGCTTATGCAAGGGCGGGTTTGCTTGGAAATCCTACCGATGGATATTTTGGTAAAACGATTTCAGTTATCGTAAGAAATTTTGGTGCAAGAATATTGCTCTATCCTTCTCCAGAATTACATATAGAGGCTCAGGAACAGGATGTAAATGTTTTCCGCAACATTTATCATCTGGTGGATTCAGTTAAGCTTACAGGTTACTATGGAGGCTCAAGATTGATCAAAGCAGCTATAAAAAAATTTGGAGAATATTGTGAAACTGAAAAAGTCAAATTATCAAATAAGAACTTTACTGTTCGGTACCATTCTTCCATACCAAGGCAAGTTGGATTAGCAGGCTCAAGCGCCATAGTAACAGCAACAATGCGTGCTTTGATGAAGTATTATGAAGTAAATATTCCTCAGGAAATATTACCCAGTATAATATTGTCGGCAGAAGTGGATGAGCTTGGAATCAACGCTGGTTTGCAGGATCGGGTAGCTCAGGTGTATGAGGGCTGTGTATTCATGGACTTTGATAAGACACAAATGCAAGAAAAAGGTCATGGGAGATATGAAAGAATAGATCCTTCCCTCCTACCCAATCTCTACCTGGCATATAAAACGGATTTGAGTAAAGTATCTGGTGCTGTGTTTAATAACGTTAAAGCGCGCTTTGAAAAGGGTGATGAGGAGGTCATAAAAATTATTAAAGAAATAGCGGACTTGGCGGAAGAAGGAAAACTAACTATCCAACAAAAGAATTATAAAAGGTTGAATGAACTTATCAACCGCAACTTTGATCTGAGATGTAAAATCATGAATATCAGTGATAGTAATATGGAACTGGTAGAAACAGCGAGGAGATGTGGAGCGTCTGCAAAGTTTACTGGTTCAGGAGGCTCAATCATAGGTATCTATGAAAATGATGAAGTATTGAATAAACTGGTGATAGAACTCAAAAAAATAAATGCAAGAGTGGTAAAACCTTATACAGTTTAAACTAAATGAAATGGTAAGAAAAGCAGTAATTCCCGCAGCAGGACTTGGAACAAGATTTTTACCTGCTACAAAAGCACAACCCAAAGAAATGCTTCCCATTATAGATACTCCTACAATTCAGTATGTGGTGCAGGAGGCAGTAGACTCTGGAATAGATGATATCTTAATTATTTCCGGGAAAGGAAAAAGAACGATTGAGGATCATTTTGATAGAAATTTTGAATTAGAGTCAAGGCTGGCAGAAAAACAAGATGAAAGCTTTTATAATGAAATTGTGCGGCTAGCTGACATGGCAAACATTCATTTCATCCGTCAAAAAGAAATGAATGGTTTGGGAGATGCTATTTATCATGCACGTCAACATGTTGGAAATGAGCCTTTTGCAGTGCTATTAGGAGATACAGTAGTAGACTCAATAATTCCAGTCACTCAGCAGTTGATTGATACTTATGAGCAATACCATAGCACTGTGATCGCAGTTGAAGAAGTGCCCAAAGATAAGGTTTCAAGATATGGTATAGCAGGAGGTAAAAAATTGGATGACAAAACGATGGAAGTTAATCAGTTAATTGAAAAGCCTAGTCCTGAAAAAGCTCCATCAAATCTGGCTATCGCCGGAAGGTATATTTTAACTCCTGAAATATTTCAGGCTATAGAACAGACACCCAAAGGAAAAGGTAATGAGATTCAACTTACAGATGCTCTTCACTTACTTATGAAGAGAGAGACTATCATCGCCAATACAATAGAGGGTAAAAGGTATGATATAGGTAATAAGCTGGATTTTCTGAAAACCACAGTAGAGTTTGCACTTAAGAGAAAAGAATTTGCAGATCCCTTCTATCAGTTTATGAAAGAAGCAGTAAAAGAATACGAAAAAAATAAAAACTAAGTCAGTTTTTTATCATGCAGCCAGTAGGGTGAGTATTATCAATCACCACAGGCTTACCTTGTAAAACAGCATCAATCGCGTCTTTTAAGTAATGATGAGAGACGTCAGAAGCTACCTGCGGGTTATCATCAATAGATCCTCTATATAAGATCTGGTAACTATCCCCCCTATTTTGCAGCACAAAAGTTTCTGGCGTTTTTTGAACATCAAAAAGCTTGGCAACCTGCTGTTTGTCATCTATTAAATAAGGAACATTCCAGCGAAGCTCCTTTACTTTTTGCGCCATTGCGTTAGGGCTATCTGGTGGACTTTGAGAAGGGTTATTAGGATTAATCAGCACAAATTTAACGCCTTGTTGTCGGTAAGTATCGAAAAGGGAGCTGATGCGACGATCATAAAGCTTTGCATAAGGGCAATAATTGCTCGTAAAGATGACCACAATAGCTTTATTATCCTTAACCTCTGACAAAGAAAATTCACTACCATCCACTGCATTCGGCAAAGTAAAATCCTGTATGCTTACTATTTGGGTGAATAGTGAAAGAGGGAAGAATAATAGGGTCAAAAGTAGTTGCGACATCATATCTAATAGTAAATAGCACAGCTCATAAGATAAGGAATAAAAAAGCCTAATTTAGTTATATGTAATATGTAGGTAAGTTAATCAACGAAAACTTACCGAATGTATTGCTGAATTTACAACAGTATTTTACAAATTAGACATTGAATAAAACAAAAAAGTTCTCGATAGGTATGATTTTCAATGAGAAATGCTGCGTTTGATGAGGAAGGATAATATCAGCTTTCAATAGAGATGTATGAGGGTAATCAATCTCCTGAATACAAATATTGCCCTTGAAGCTTAAGTTTTTTCGGCCGTGCAATTTGTATAAGCTCTCTTTAGCGCACCAGGCAAGACAGAGTCTCTCCTGGTTATCTTTGAAAGTTGACCATTCAGATGGATGGAGAAATTTGTGCTGTACACGGATAAGTTTCTCAGAGGGTTTTTCAATATCAATACCTACAGGAGCATCCATATGTATAATGGCAGTGGCATAAGGATAAGAGTTGGCGAGGGAAATATGAAAAGAGTACTGCATAATGTGTGGTTTACCATGACTATCCTTATACATGGTATATTCCTCTATACCGACTGACGAAAGTAAAGCGTGCAGTGCCAGGCGACTTGCCAAAAATTCAGCCTTTTTTGTCGGGTGATGAATAGAATCCAGGAGTTCATACTCCTCTTCAGAAATTTCACGCTCTTTAAGAAGTTCAGTCCAAGGGCCCTCTATTTTCCAGAGTGCCCAACTTAGCTTGTCGTTTATCTTTACTATTTTTGTTAAAGCCATTGCAATTACAAAGGTATTTTTTTAAATGAATGTTAACCAATTGAAGGGAAAATATGAGGAGTAAGACGATACAGATTGAAAAACTACATACACTCAAAGGACACAAAGACTGCGTGTATACCTTGAGCAAAGGCCCGGAGAATGAGATATTTTTCTCTGGAGCGGGCGACGGGATGGTGGTGAAGTGGGATTTAAATGATGCCGAGAATGGTAAGATCATCGCTAAGGTTCCTACATCCGTTTATGCTGTATACCATGAGCCGGAAAGAAATAACCTGATTGTAGGCCAAAACTATGAAGGTATTCACGTAATAAATCTGGATACGAAAAAAGAACTTGGTTCCGTTAAAATAACAGAGGCAGCAATTTTTGATATTAAGGTATACCAGGAAAATGTGATAATTGCCTCAGGAGATGGAGTAATAAGTATTCTTAACTATCAAAAGCTAAATCTCTTGAAGCGGTTTGAAGAAAGTGATCAGAGTGCCAGGTGCATTGCGGTAAACCCAGTAGCAAAAGAAATGGCTGTAGGTTACAGTGATAATACCATCAGAATATATGACCTGAAGACCTACGAAAAAAAATATGAGATGAAAGCTCATGATAATTCAGTCTTCACTCTTACCTACAGTCCGGACTATCGCTGGCTGTTGTCGGGAAGTCGGGATGCACACCTAAAGATATGGAATGTAAATGACCATTATACTTTGCATGATTCAATAGTAGCTCATATGTATTGTATAAATCATATAGATTATAGCCCGGATGGTAAATACTTCGCTACTTGCAGCATGGATAAGTCAGTGAAAATTTGGGATAGTGAAAAATTTAGGCTTCTTAAAGTAATAGATAAAGCACGACATGCCGGACATGCTACTTCTGTCAACCGGCTACTGTGGAGTAAATCAACTACAGAAAAAGGGGTAAACCCATTAATTTCGGCTAGTGACGACCGTAGCATTTCAGTATGGGAGGTTGATTTAAACGAAAAAAAGAACGATTATCAGTAAATATTAGTAATTAAGCTGATAATCAACAAAAAGGGCAGTAAAAGGAAAATTATCTTTGCTGTAATACCATTATGAATGCAAAACTGCGAGAGCAGGTTTAGAAGATAAAATATCGCAATCCAATGAAGATTACACCGCTAGAAATAAGACAGAAAGACTTTGAAAAAAACTTCCGGGGCTATGATAAAGATGAAGTAAATGCTTTTCTTCAGTCATTATCCCAGCAGTGGGAACGTACTCTGGAAGAGAACAAAGAGATGCGTTACAAACTGGAAGCCTCGCAGAAGGAAGTAGAAAAGTTAAGAGAAGTAGAAAGCTCACTATTCAAAACGCTAAAAACTGCTGAGGATACGGGAGCCAATATGGTGGACCAGGCTCAAAAAACAGCAGATTTGAAGATAAGAGAAGCTAAGCTTGAAGCTGATACTATAGTAAGCAATGCGCATGCTAAAGCCAGAGATATCCTGAGCAAAGCAGAAAGTAAAGCACAGGAAATTATAGATGAGATGGAGGAGCGTGTTAAAATGCTCAAACAAAGCTACAAAGCAGCAGAAAATGACTATGATACTTTACTGTTTGAACTTCGGAGCTTAGCTCAGAAGACCTTACAAAAGGTAGATAAAGCAGAGTCACAACAAAAATTTAATATTGAAGCTAAAGTAGAAAAGGCAGAAAGAATAGTAGAAGAATACAATAAATTTTTGGCCCAGCGAAAAGCTGAAAGCGAACGAACAGCAGAAAATACCTCCACTGCAAATGAGCAGGAGCAATACCATCAAATGGAAGATGAGCAGGAAACAGAAACTGTGGAGGAAAAAAGTGAATATCGTTCTTCTCCCCCACCGCCCTCAGAACCTAAGAAGGGTGGTTCATTCTTCGATAATCTGGATTAGTACAAATGGGTAAAATATCGCTGGAAGGCTTAGAATTTTTTGCCTATCATGGTTTTCATGAGGAAGAGCAAAAAATTGGGAATCGCTATGAGGTAGACATAACGATAGAAACCAATTTTGATCAAGCCACTGAAAATGACCTGCTGGAACATACCGTAGATTATGGAAGGCTTTATCAGCTTATACAGGAGGAAATGCAGCATAATACCCGGCTTTTGGAACGTCTGGCAGGCAGAATTGCTGAGCGTACATTGAGTGAACTACCAGTAGTGGAAAGCCTGGTAGTAAGTATTTCTAAACTTAATCCTCCCCTTGGAGGCTTATGTAAGAAAGCCAAAGTTACTCTTCAGAAAAGCAGGAAGGCATGAAAAAAATCTCTTTAATCTTAGTTCTCAGTACATTTGCTTTTACCATGGATAAACCTGCTTACGTACTTTATAACGAAAAGGGCAAAAAGACAGATTACTATAAGATGGTCAAGCGCCTGAGCATGGCAGATGTGGTGTTGTTTGGTGAGCTGCACAATAATGCATTAGTACACTGGCTGCAACTTCAGGTGATCAAAGATTTGGAGAAAGAGGGGCGCTCACTAGCCTTGGGTGCAGAGATGTTTGAAGCAGATGACCAGTTGATTATTGATGAATATTTAAGAGGTATGATAGAGGCGCGGCACCTGGAAAGGGAAGCAAAAACCTGGAATAATTACGCAACGGATTATAAACCCTTACTGGACTTTGCCAAGAAGAATGAATTTGCATTTATAGCCACCAATATTCCTCGTCGCTATGCAAGCCTGGTTTCAAGAGAAGGGCTAGATTCTTTAAAAAATATCTCAAAAGAGGCCCAGAATTATATAGCCCCTCTCCCTATAGCATTTGACGTTAATCTTCCTGCTTATCAAAATATGCTACAAATGATGGGCGGGCATAGAAATAATGCTCATGGAGGTATGAATGCAGAGAATATGGTAAAGGCCCAAGCCATTAAAGATGCTACAATGGCGCACTTTATCCTTCAAAACCTTGAAGAAAACAGCACTTTTGTACATTTCAATGGATCTTATCACTCCGATCATTTTGAAGGAATATACTGGTATCTAAAACAGGCAAAGCCTGAACTGGACATTGTAACCCTTAGCAGTGTAGAGCAGGAAGATGTCAACCGTTGGAATGAAGAGCTAGACAGTCTGGCCAGTTATGTCATCAGCATTCCGGCGGATATGACCAAGACTTATTGAGAGCTTTATTTATTTGCAAAAGCTTCTTTCGCCTTGGCTAAAATATCAGCATGGTCAAAGGCAAGGTCTGGAAGTTTATCCATGCTAAACCAGCGGGTCTCAGCAGCATCAGTAGCAGCCTGAGGATTTACTGCCGATTTATCAACCTCAGTATAATAAGACACGGAGACAGCACGACCACGAGGGTCACGATCAGGCTTACCAAAAGTATAGAACTGAAATATGTGATTGGCGTGAATACCTGTCTCTTCTTCTAACTCTCGGGCAGCGGCTGTATCCAGGTCTTCATCATCTTCTACAAAGCCCCCAGGTAGCGCCCACTGGCCTTGAAAGGGATCATTCTTCCGTTGAATCAGTAATACTTGCAAATCATCTCCCTGATAGGCAAAAACGACAGCATCAACCGTAACTTTAATATCCTGTGGGTAACCCATAATTTTTTATTTCTTTTCCTGAATCTCGTTAAGATTAATACATACAGGAGAAGGGAGTTGGGAGAAACTGTGGTGATCATAAAGCTCTGCTACACCATGCATTAAGCTAGAATAGGCAGTCTGAAGCCAGGTAAAATTTTCAGTTTCAAGCAACACATCCCCCTCTTTTGTAATACCAACCTTATTGATATTAAGGGTTGGGGATACATCATTGTTTAGAGGAAGATGTAAATAAGAACCTTTTACAATTTTTCCATCCGCTGGATCAAGCTGCGCAAGTACAGCTATAGCTTTATGCTCACTTTCACTTTTCCGAAAAATGAACTCGGGTACAAAAGCATGGGGAGCTACAAATTTTTGAGTAATCGTATTTGGGCCACTGCTTTTTCCTTCTACCATAAATAACACCCAGGGATTATCTTCAGCATCTAAGGTGACAAGCAATGCTTTTTCATTAAGAGGAGATGCAGCATGGGTAACTTTCCACAAAGTGATGCCTTCACTGTCCTTTTTTTCTACAAAAGAATCCTGATTATTTTCACTCAGCTGATCAAATCCCACAGAATATGTGGCGCCGTCAGAAGTAGAAACTTGTTCGCTCTCTCCCCAAAAAATGTCCGCAACTTCTTCTTCATCTTCGCAGGAGAGCAATAAAGCAAAGATAATTGTATAAAAGCTGAAGGTAAGCAGGAGCGAAAAGGAGTGCTCGTAAATTCTATTGTACAGATTGTTGTTTTTCATAGGACTTTATGAAGGTAAAACCACGGGCATCATTACCTTCATAAAAGTCAACTTCCATACCAATCAAAAACATGGTGTCTTTCTTGGCGATGTACACGGGTACGTTATCCAAAGTAAACTCAGCATCGCCCGTACCTTTTTTATCAAAACCCAGCACATAAGATACTCCTGCACACCCACTACCATTGACACCTATGCGCAAACCATATTCGGCAGGAATGTTTTTATGGGCAATTGTTTTCTTAATCTCTTTAAGGGCTTTGTCAGAAACTTTTACAGGAATCATAAATGAAAATTAATCAACAATATCAGGCAAGTAAGTAAAGTGCATTTCAATAAACAATCAGCACTTTTTTGGGCCGTTAAAATACTTAAATTTGAAACGTAGGAATACAAATAATGATTCTATCCAATACAATTTTTAACAAACCACTATGGAAGTAATTGTAGAGTTTGCCAAGTTCATTTTGCCGGCAGCTATCGTTTTATATGCCATGTACCTCACTGTAAAATCTTTTCTTGATAAGGAGATGGCTCAGAAAATGGTAGATATCAAAGCTCAAAACTCTGCCGCTATCGTTCCCACCCGCTTGCAAGCCTATGAGAGACTGACTTTATTGCTTGAACGTATTACTCCCAATAATCTGGTATACAGGCTGAATGACAGTGGGTACTCCGCCAAAGAATTTCATCAGGTGCTGATAGCTAATATTCGTGAAGAGTTCAACCACAACCTTTCGCAGCAGGTGTATGTAAGCGATGAGGTATGGAGCATGACCAGAAATGCGGTAGAAGATGTGATCTTGGGCATCAATCAGGCAGCACAAAGTCTGGATGATGATGCCCGCAGCATTGATCTGGGGCGAAAAATAATTGACCAGCAGATGCAAAGTCAGGGAGAACGAGATGCAGTAAGTCAGGCCCTCTCTGCCCTGAAAAAGGAGGTTCGCCAAAACTTTTAGTGAAACTGAATGTCAGTATGCGCAGTTACTAGTATGTAACACTAATCATTTTTTTTATGGCATTTTATGATAAAGCATATACTGAGCAGAATACCAGCTTCAAGAATGCAAAAAGAAGAGCTTCTAATATATTACAGGACCCCGAACGTCTGAAAAAACTGCTTGCCAACTCTGCCCGTAAAATCCGTGCGGTGGGCAATGATAATGAGAGTTTGCAGAAACTTAAGCACCAGGTAAATACTCTGAACCGCATGATCAGAGCTTACGTGAGCGGTGAGTATCGCAATGTCCCCTGGAAAAATTTACTTACAGTTACAGCAGGTATCGTTTACTTTGTTATGCCGCTGGACCTCATACCCGACTTTTTACCCTTTGGCTTCCTTGATGATCTGACTGTGCTGATGTGGGTCTTTAGCTCTGTACAGGATAGCATAGAAGAGTTTGAGGAATGGGAAAGTACCCACGCACAGCAGGTAAAATAGCGCTGAGCTTCAATCATTTAAGGTTGCTTGCCATAAGTATTTAAACACAGAAAGAGATGCTTTTGCAGAGAATACAATCTCGAGAAGCATCTTACAATACCTCACTAACTAAACCATCACGGATTGGACTCATTAACACAGGCAGTACTCGGAGCGGCTGTGGGTGAAGTAGTACTTGGAAGAAAAGTTGGAAACAAAGCACCACTTTGGGGAGCGATAGCAGGCACCATTCCTGATCTGGATGTAGCACTTAATTTTTTTGTAGGTGAAGTACAAAGTACTTTATGGCATCGCACCTTTTCTCATTCACTATTGGTACTCACGCTGGTAACACCGGTGTTTGGTTATCTGGTGTTTCTTCTCCATCGGAAATCTTCTGCGGCTAGCTTTGGCGACTGGAATAAACTTTTCTTCTGGGGGCTGATCACACATCCACTACTGGATAGCTGTACCAATTACGGTACTATGATATTTTACCCGCTCAGTGATATGCGAGTTGCCTGGCGAACAATCTTTATTATTGACCCTCTTTATACTCTCCCTTTATTGGCAGGAAGCATTGCAGTGTTGTTTATGGCTAAAACATCGCTCAAGAGAAGACGAACCGCAATAGTGGCGCTGTCTATTAGCACTTTTTATCTGCTACTAACTATGTTGAATAAAATCAATGTTAACCACATTGTAGAGGATAACCTAGAAGCGCAAAACATCAGTCACCAAAAATATATGACCTCCCCTACTTTTTTTAACAATCTACTCTGGTCAGTAGTAGTAAAAGGAGAGGCACAGTATTATGTGGGATACTATTCTCTTTTTGATAGCGACAAGCAAATTGACTTCAGTGAAATTCCGCAACAAAAGGAGTTACTTTTGCCTTATCTACAAGAGGCTGATGCGGAAAGTAGAGAATTATTATTAGGCTTAATAGAATTTGCCGAATACTTCTACTCCCTTGAAAAAGTAGAAAACGGCATCTATCTCTATGACCTTCGTTTCGGCAAAATTAGCGGTTGGTTTGAATACGCACAGGATTTTATTTTTTCATTTCATATTTTCAGCGAGAGTGATAAGGTAGAGGTCGGAAGAGTAGAGTCTGAGCTGAATATTGAGGAAGAAAATTTTAGCCGACTGCTGGAGCGAACGCTGGGAAACTAAACTAAGCAAACCATGGAAAACAGAAGTGCATTAATCGTGGGCGCTACCGGTCTAATCGGTGCAGAACTGCTCCGAATACTTAAGCACCATTCCTACTATCAAAAAGTCTATGTGCTGACAAGGCGCCCGTTGGATATTAGCCATGAACGCATAACGGAGATTATTGTTAATTTTGATGAGCTTAAGGCTGATGATTTACCTCAGATAGACGATATCTACTGCTGCCTGGGCACTACCATGAATAAAGCAGGCTCCAAAGAAGCTTTTCGTAAAGTGGATTACTATTACCCAGTTAAAGTTGCTGAACTGGGAAAGGAAAAAGGTGCCCGGCAATACCTGATTGTAACGGCATTGGGAGCCGACAAAAAATCTTCCTTTTTTTATAATCATGTCAAAGGTGAGGTAGAAGAAGCTCTCTTTAAACTAGGCTATAGAACTTTGCATATCTTTCGTCCTTCTGTGCTTTTGGGAAAAAGAAACGAAAACAGAGCAGGTGAAGGCATAGCGCAGGTGGTGATGCAAGCATTAAATCCTCTTATGCTGGGAGCACTCAAAAAGTATCGTCCGATAGAAGGCAAAAATGTAGCAGAAGCTATGTTTATCGCTGCCAAGCAAAACCTGAGCGGCCCTCACCTTTTTGAATCAGAAAAAATAAAAGTACTAGCCAAAAGCGAACTATGATTGCAGTCGTTCAACGTGTATCAGAAGCATCAGTTACTATTGACAAACAAGTAAAAGGAAAAATTGATAATGGTTTACTTATTCTTCTGGGTATAGAAGAGGCCGATGGAGAAGAAGATATAGACTGGCTCAGTCGTAAAATCACCAACCTGCGGATTTTTAATGATGAAGAGGGCGTGATGAATAAAAGTTTATTGGATATAGACGGAAATTTACTGATCATTAGCCAGTTTACCTTACATGCCAGTACCAAGAAAGGTAACCGCCCCTCCTACATCAAAGCAGCTAAACCGGATGCGGCTATACCGCTGTATGAAAAATTTATTGAAGCCTGCGAGCAGCAGATTGGCAAAGCTGTAGAAACTGGTGAGTTTGGTGCAGACATGAAAGTAGGCCTCGTCAATGACGGCCCGGTAACTATCCTCATTGATACTAAAGATAAAAAGTAATGACCTTAGAAGAAGCACAAAAACAGGTAGATGAGTGGATCAATACTACTGGGGTGCGCTACTTCAGTGAGCTCACTAATATGGCTATTCTTACCGAAGAAGTAGGCGAAGTAGCTCGCCTGATCTCTCGTCAGTATGGCGAGCAGTCTTTCAAGGAAAGCGATAAAGGCAAAGAGCTAAGCGACGAATTAGCGGACGTATTGTGGGTAGTGATCTGCTTAGCCAACCAGACTGGAGTGAATTTGACAGATGCTTTCAAAAAAAATATGGAGAAAAAAACAAAGCGAGATAAAAACCGTCATAAGAAAAATGAAAAACTAAAATCTTAAATACAGGTTATAATAATACAAATCATTTCACAAGAGTGAAATAAGAAACATTATTGGTATAATGTAATTTTTAGAAAGTTTCTCATAAGCTTTCAGGTGTTAGAGTTGTCGTGTAAACAAATTGGTTTTACGCTTGATTGGGCGTTATATTCGTAGCCTCATAAGTTATTTTTTGCTCACAGATCACGGCATTATATATGAAAATTCATTTTTCCTTTCGCTGCCTTTGTATTAGCGTTTTACTGTTTATTTCATCTTTTGCACAAGCACAAGATCATTGCAAGTGGGAAACACTATCTCCTGCACCCAACCACCGGGTAGAGTCCATGACAGCACTAGTCAATGGCAAATTGTATGTATTTTCAGGTTTTGGCTTTGAGATAAAGATTCTTTCTACCACCACAATGTACGATCCGGCTACAGACAGCTGGACTGAAAAAGCTCCTATTCCGATCCCAGTTACCCATACCGGAGCTATCGTATCAGGAAATGAAATATGGCTGGCAGGTGGCTTTGAAGGTGATAACCCGGGAGTAGCCATTAATTCCGTACAGGTATACAATATCGTTACTGACGAATGGCGTTTTGGTCCTTCTTTGCCGGAAAAAAGGGCATCAGCAGCAATGGCCCTCGTAGGGCGGAAGCTTCATTTTTTTGGAGGGTTAAAGGAAGATCGGCAGACAGATGTCTCTGAACATTATGTTTTGGATCTTGATAATGAGTCAAAAGGATGGACAAAGGCTGCACCTCTTCCGGAGGCCAGAAATCATCTGAGTGCAGTCGCAGTTGGAGGACTAATATATGCAATCGGCGGACAAAAAGGGCATGATAAAAGTATAGAAAATACAGCATTCCTTCACGCATACGATCCTGTGACAGATAAATGGGAAAGGAAGGCAGACTTAACCTTTGCAAGATCACATTTTGAACCTGCCACTTTTGTGTTGGATGGAGAAATTTATATTGTAGGTGGAAGAACAGAGTTTCAGTTTTTTAAAGAAATCACAAAATATTCGCCTGAAACTAATACATGGACTGAAGTATGTGGTCTTCCTCTAAAACTTTTGGCTCCCGCAGCACGGGTAATTAATAATCATCTATATGTTACTCATGGGGGAGCAAGCAATGTTAGAAACCCTCTCAATACTGTTTATAAAAGACCTGTTGACAGGAAGTTCTCAGCCGATATGGGTTTTCTTCGTGCTTCATTGTCTTTATCGCTAAGCCCGGGAAGCCAAAAAACTATTGAAGAAGCAGTATGGGTAAAAAGTAATACACCGAAATACAACCTTTCAGTAGATGGGAGCCCCAGTTGGATCAAAGCCACTGCTTTTTCCGGTCAGGCATCACACGAAGGCGATCAGGTTAAAATTACCATAGATGCAAGAGGTTTGGAAGCGGGTAGCTATAACACTGTACTAAAGGCAAGTGCTTCTGGCTATGCTACTGCCGAACTCCCCATATCCATTACAGTTACAGGTAATTCGCCCGCTGAAGCTATATTTTTGAATACTGGTGGTGGAGAAACCACCACAATCAATGCTCTAACTTATGAGAGTGATAGTAACGCTCCTTCGTACTACGATAGTGAACACACCTATACAAATACGGCTCTTTCCAATGTTCTTTATCAAACAGAAAGAGGCTCCTCAACGGATAAGGGTAGCCTGACATATAACATTCCGGTAAGCAATGGAAAGTATACAGTAAGAACGCATCATGCAGAGCTTTACTTTGGGTATAAAAAGCCTAATGCCCCTGGTAACAGAGTATTTGATATCAGTCTGGAAGGCCAACTCGTAAAAGAAAAAGTAGACCTCTTCGAGGAGGGAGTGGGGCCGGAGCAGTCATTGGAAGCCAAGGTATTTACTTTTGAGGAAGTAGAAGTTACAGATGGTAAGCTTACGCTAAGCATGTCTGCTTCGGTAAACAGACCTACTCTATCAGCTTTGGAAATTATCCCGGAAAATGTGACCGCTCCCTCAGATGAAATTTGGCTGGAAGCAGAACAGGCTGTGGTAGGCAGCAATTGGCAGGTAGGTGAGGATGAAGATGCTTCAGGAAATCAGTACGTAACGATAAAACCTGGAAAAAATAGTTACGGTCAGGCTCCCGAAGGGAAAGCTAATCACGTAAGTTTTGACTTTAATGTAGGCCAGGCAGGAACCTATCAGATATTTGCCAGAGTAAAAGCTCCCTCTTATGGCGATGACTCTTTTTGGGTCAAAATTAATGAAGGAACATGGATTAACTGGTCTAAAAATATTCACACTGGTGAATTTGCCTGGAAGGAAATTGTAGAGAGTCCCTTTGCACTCCAGGCAGGGGCGAATACGATTACTTTTGCCTATCGGGAAGATGGAGCATTACTGGATCAAATCCGGATTGTAAGTACTGCTCTCCTTCCACCTTCTTCTACTGATATCTGGCTAGAATCAGAATGTGCCTCTGCTATCGGAGAGAATTGGCAGATAGGTGAGGATGAAGATGCTTCAGGAAATCAGTACGTAACGATAAAACCTGGAAAAAATAGTTACGGTCAGGCTCCCGAAGGGAAAGCTAATCACGTAAGTTTTAACTTCAATGTAGGCCAGGTAGGAACCTATCAAATATTTGCCAGAGTAAAAGCTTCAAACTCTACTAAAGACTCTTTCTGGTTTAAAGTAAATGATGCTGAATGGATCAATTGGAGTGAGAACGTTCAAACCTATGCGTTCGCCTGGAAGGAAATTGTAGAGAGTCCGTTTTCACTTCAGGCAGGTACCAATACTATCACATTTGCCTATCGGGAAGATGGGACACAATTGGATAAAATATTTATTACCCTCAATGGAGACCAGCCGGAGGGCATGGGAGAAAGTGCTATTAAGTGTTCAGGCAATGAAGATAATACCAGAATTGCCAAAAGTATACAGAAGGGTAAGTCAATATCTGATGAGCTTGAAGTCATTGAACAAAGTAACTCAACAGAATTCCTGGTTTTCCCTAATCCTACTACTAAAGAAGTGAAAATTCAGTTAGGAGAGCAATTTAAGAAAGGTAGCATCTTATACCTATATGACTCGAAGGGCGTAATACAGCAGCAAATACAAGTGACAGATCACAATATGCTTTTAGATGTAAAACAGTTACCTGCAGGAATGTACTATGTACAATATAATGATGGAAAAAACAGCATAAGCCGAAAGCTTATGGTAAGCAAATAAAATACAATGAGGATGAGTTAGTCATTACTCATCCTCATAAATACCGATATACATTTTTCCTTCGGTGTCCATAGAAGCACGATACATACCAGCAGTGTTAAAAGGGATGGCAATATTTCCTTCACCATCAATGGAGATAACACCTCCACCCCCACCCATTTCTACCAGCTTATCTTTAACTACTTCATTAGCGGCCTCGTCCAGGCTTAAGCCTTTGTATTTCATCAAAGCAGCGATATCGTAGGCTACAACTGAACGGATAAAGTACTCTCCATGTCCGGTAGCCGAAACCGCGCAGGTAGCATTGTCAGCATAAGTGCCTGCGCCAATGATTGGCACATCCCCAACTCTGCCGTAGCGTTTGTTGGTCATGCCACCGGTAGAGGTAGCCGCTGCCAGATTACCGTCCTGATCCAATGCTACTGCTCCTACAGTGCCAAACTTTCTATCCGGAAATTCAGCGTCTAAAACGCCCTGTCTGCGGTCACCATCATGATCAAGCTGTTGTTTTTCAGTGTCTTTGATGCGTTGTAGCTGCTCATAGCGATGATCAGTATAAAAATAAGAGGGGTCAACTAATTCTAAGCCCTGCTCTTTGGCAAACTGCTCTGCCCCCTCACCTATCATCATGACATGAGGTGAATTTTCCATCACGGCCCGGGCGGCAGCGACAGGACTCTTTACCGTAGAGATGCCTGCAACTGTACCTGCATTGCGGGTGGCACCATCCATGATCGCTGCATCCAGTTCATTCTTTCCATCATTGGTAAAAACTGCTCCTTTGCCAGCATTGAAGAGGGGGGATTCTTCCATAATCTGAATGGCTGCTACTACTGCATCCAGACTCGAGCCTCCATCTTCCAGTACTTTGTATCCTGCCTTGAGAGCCTCTTCTAACTTGGCACGATATTCAGCCTCACGCTCAGGCGACATATTTTCTTTTTTGATGGTTCCGGCACCTCCATGTATAGCGATGGCAAATTTTCCTTGATTACTCATCTGAGCAATAGCAGAACTGCTTAAAAATATGAATAGTAATAAGTAGATAATTCTTTTCATGATAAGTTTAGGATTTGCTTGGAAGCCCAAGATACACAAAGAAGGGAATAAGCATCAAGTGGCTAGGCTATAATGCAAAAAAGCGCAACGAAATAAATCGCTGCGCTTCTATATACCTTAAGGCTAATAATAATCAATAAGGGGGGTCAAAGATCTTTTTCAACTTCTTTTTAGCTTCTTTCTTAACTTCTTCCGTCGTTTCCTTCACTTCTTCTTTTACCTCTTCCTTTACTTTTTCGGCTTCTGCTTTGGCTTTCGCTTCAGCTTCTTTCTTTGCTTTCTCAGCCTCTGCTCTCGCTTTGGCCTCTGCTTCAGCTTTTTGTTTCTGAAGCTCCTGCTCTAATTCTTCCTTTTCCTGAGCTACTTTAGCAGCTACTGCTGCCTTAGCTGACTGAGTAGTGCTTTCACCCGCTTCTGCTCCGGCAAGGCTTACCTTAGGATCATCATAAGTGCCCCCTATTTTGAGGTTGAGCAAAATATTGGAAGAGACAGCGCCGTTAGCTCCTGTTAATTTGGCAATGGCACTATTTACGGCTGAACCAACTGCTCCGGCCGGAATATTCATTTTGGCAATATAGTCCATGCTACCATCAATACCATTGCTACCAGCCAGCGTAGTTTTGAAGTTGCCAATATTAACGTCAAAAGGCTCAACGAATACTCTTCCATTTTTTACTTCTGCACGTACCTTTACATCATTCAAAGTAATACCATCAGTATTGTTCAGTTTGGATACTTTGGTAATGGCTTCCACCAGCTTAGAATCTTTAACTGCCGCGTTAGCAATGGAGATGATTCCTTTACCGTCCAATGTATTCATGTCAGGACTCATATCAGGAAGCAATAAGCCTGCAATCTGGAAATCGGTAGAAAAATCCCCCTCCATTTTTTCTGCCACGGGAGCCAAGGCCTGTACCGTGTTAAAATTTTGATAGGCTTTGCTAATCGCCAGATCGTTGATATCCAGGTTAAAATCAAAGGCTGGTTTCTGCATATCACGGGTATCATAAGAACCACTCATGGCAAATTGTCCGCCCAAAGTATTGAAGCCCAACTGATCCATACGAAGTACACCATCGCGTACGATAAGGTTACCTTTAAAATTATTCAGTGTAAGATCATCATAAATCACCTCAGCGATGCTGGAAGTAAATACAAAGTCTATGTCTTTAGGTACTTCTATCACTTCAAGGGCGGCTTCCGCAGTATCTTCAGGTACCGTTTCAGTATCTTCGGTCATAAACTCATTCAGGTTCATCTTGCCTGATTTTAGCGCCATCTCGCCTTTCAGGATCTGATTTTCTCCGAAGATATAAGCAATATAGTTGGCCAGATAACCATTCATACGAAGGTCAGTGCTTCCGGCAGCACCATCAAAATTACTGAGTGTAATTCTTTCCGGATTAAATTCTCCTTTAGCATTGCTGATGGTAAAGCCTTGTGGAAAGTCCTCACCTACATAGCTGAAATCATTGATTTCCATAGAGCCGGAAGTCTGTAATGCCTGATAGTTTTCAGCTTCTACATCCGACATTTTTCCCTGAGAAGAGATATCAGCAGTTATACGTCCGGCCAGCTCCATACCTTCTATAGGGTAAATATGCATCAATTCCTCCAAATCTAGAGCACCATCCACATTTAGGTCCCAGGTATAATTATCCAGGTTAGTCAGCACAATATTGGCGGAGAAAGGTTCTCCAGCCATTTGCATATCAAAATCATTAAGACGAACCACGGTCTGTGCCATGTTTCCGCTTTCGTTGACTACAGAAGAAGTGAAGTTGATATTTTCCAGCGGTGGATATTCCCCTGACTTCACAAAACCATTCTGCATTCCCATCGCCAGATTGATCTGCGGAATAGTGTTGGTAGTACTGTCGTAGGTGCCTTTGGCATTCAGGTCAATTTCAAAGTTTCCTTTCATAGACAGGCTATCCATTGGGAACATGCGGTTCAGTTCTCCCAGGTCTAACTGTGCTTTAGCCATAGCCTCAATGTAAGGTTTGTCCAGGCCTCTCATCAGAAATTTTGCGTCAAGCGGATTATTGCCCATCTGCGCATGGAAGGTCTCCAGATTTACCACTGTATTTTCCAGGTTACCATCTTCACCGGTTTCTACCAGCAAGTCTACATCGATATTGGTAACCGCAGTAGGCAGGCCCGGATATTGGAACATGGCGTTCTGCGTACCTAACTCCATCTTAAAGGCAGGCATAGAATTGTCATTGTATATTCCGCGGATAAACCCGTTAAAGTTTACCGTTCCATTTGCAGTCAGGCCATTGAAATCTTCCTGATAAGCTCCGGGAACCAGTGAAAATAAACTTTTGAAAGTATTCTCTTTAGCCGCATAGTTAATGTCCATTTCCATATCATCACCCGGCATGGCAAAGAAACCGTCAAAGCCCATCTGAAACTCATTGACAGCCACTGTATTGTCTTTGAAAGTAAACTTCATATTAGCCAGATCCATCAGCATGGTTACATCAGCATCTACCTGCTTGTTGGTCATGTATTCTACACCATCGTAATTGACCGTAAGCGCTCCAATTTCGGTAAGTGTTTCCATATCAAATTCATCCAGCGTAAAATCACCACTACCTGTATGATTTACATTTTGAAGTACCATAAGCATAGGTAGCGTAAGGTCTTCGTAAATGATGTTACCATTGGTGATTTCCCAGTGATCTATACCTATAGAAAACTCAGAAGCCGCAGTATCCGCTGGTATTTCTTCCTCTTCACTAGCGACAGCAATATCATAATTTGCGCTGCCATCCTCCAATACTCTGATGTAAAGGTTAGGGCGGTCCAGGTTCACCTCACTCAGGCTGGGTTGCTCATCAAAAAGTACACTTTTTAGATTAACCACTAGCTCAAAATTTCCTACAGCAACCAGGGTATCTCCTTCAAAAGGAGCATTATTTACTACCCCAAAGTTTTGCATGGAGACTGTAACATTAGGAAAGTTTCTGAGCACAGAGAGGTCAAATGCATCAATGTCGTAATAAACCTTAGCATTCAGATTCTCGGCCATGGCTTTATCCACAGCTTTTTGAATATCGTCTTTGAAGATAATGGGAAGGATGATGGCTGCCAAAAGCACAATACCCACCAGGCTACCCAGTACAATTAGTAATTTCTTCATTGTTTTCAGTGTTAAAAATCTTGCTCGAATATAGAAAGCAGGTCTTTCAACCTAACATCATATCATTCCTATTCGTCACCATGTAAGAATCTACTTACATTTAGCTTAGACACGTATAACGAATAGTAGTTGAAAAAGATTGATAAAAAATATGTACCGTATGTAGAACTTAACGATTAGAGAGAGCTGATGTTAAACAGGAGAAATGAAGATGCCGCTGAGGGCATTTAATAATGGATAAATAGCAAAAAAAGCTTTTTTTACACCAGAGAATTGATGTAAAAAAAGCTTCAGTATATCTGGCGGCTGAGAATTCAGCGCATGTGGTTTGTTAAATACTTACTTCCATGGTACAAATGGTGAAGGATAGTAATTGATATCCATGGCTTCAAAGCGGCTTTTTTGAGCAGCCAGCCTTTCCTTATACTCATCCCAGTTTCTTTCTCCGGCTGCTGTCCAACCAATTTCGGCATAGCCAGGCAGACGAGGGAAGACCATATACTCCAGCTCATCCAGATTGGTAATAGTTTCTGTCCATAAAGGGGCTTCAATGCCAATAATATTTTCTTTGGCTATCCCTTCTTCCAGTGCTGCAGGGTCCCAGATATAAGCACTATCTACTTCTATATAAGCTGCCCAATGGAGACCGTATTGAGTAGTGGAGTCATATTGCATATCCATATACGCCTTTACTGCGGGCGACATAAGTACCTTGGCGCCCTGCTCCACTGCCTTCTGGGCATTCTCTGCTTCAGCCCAGTATTGTACTACAGCGTTTTCTACGAGCTCGGCATTGGCGATTTCGTCCCAGCCCATTACCTGCTTTCCGTGTGATGTTACTATTTCCTGAGCACGGTTAATGAAAGGAATATAATCTTCCATAGGCGTCACATGTGATTCATCACCGCCAATATGGATATAAGGACCTGGCGTAAGTTCTGCAAGTTCACCAACCACATCGTCTATAAACTCATACACCACTTCTTTGTCGGTACAAAGTGTACTAAAGCCCACTTCTATGCCAGTGTAGAGTTCTCTCACTTGATTATCGCAGTTAAGCTCAGGGTAAGAAGCCAGGGCAGCATTGGTATGGCCGGGCATATCAATTTCCGGCACGATGGTGATATAGCGGTCTGCTGCATAAGCTACTATTTCGGCATAATCGTCCTGGGTATAGAAGCCACCTTCTCCACCCCCAACTTCAGAGCTTCCTCCAACCTCAGTCAGCTTAGGCCATGATTTGATCTCGATACGCCAGCCCTGATCGTCAGAAAGGTGGAGGTGCATTGCGTTCATTTTGTAGTAAGCAATATAGTCCAGGTACTGCTTTACATCTTCCGGTGCAAAAAAGTGGCGAGCCACGTCCAGCATTACTCCTCTGTAGCCATATTCAGGATAGTCGCGGATAGTACCGCTGGAGATATACCAAGGGCCTTGCTGAGCAGTTTCCATTTCTATAGAAGTGGGCAATAACTGAAAGAGCGTTTGCATCCCACGAAAGACACCTTCTCCGGTATTAGCCTTCAGGTTAATAGCATCTTCGGTAATATTCAATTCATAACCTTCCTCTCCCAACTGATCATCATTGGCATCGGTAGAAAGGTAAATATGTCCTCCCTGATTTTCACCTTCGCTGGTTTGTACAGCTAGTTCAAAACCAGTGGCAGGCTTTAGCTTATCGGCAAGGTACTGGGCGTTTTTTCTCAGTTCTTCTGACTCTCCCTGTATACGAATACCAGTTTCAGCAGTAAGCTCAAAGGCTGAATTGGTGGCAGTCACAGAAACGGGCTTAGGTATCAGAATTTCCTGACTCAGGTCTGTAGTAGGCATCTCTTTTTCAGAAGCACAGGACATAAATATCCCGGCAGTCATGGCAGCAATTAATACTTTTCGGTAAAGGTTAAATATTTTAGAAGTCATAAGATTTAGATTAGACTGCCAATTTAAAAACTTATTTCGATTCTTAAGGAAAGTTTGGAACTCGATTCTTAGCACTGTCCGTATTAAAAGTTCAGAATATACGCTAATTTTGCGCCCATTATGAATCAAGGAAGTATCGCCGCTACACAAGAAGTAGACCGTAAGGAGCTATTACAAAAAGAAAGCCGTAAGAGGGTTTTTTTTATTCTGAAATTTCTTTTGCTTCTCGGAATACTGTATATGAACTACGAGTTTCAGGACTGGTTCAGAGAGGAAGGGGAAGGCGCAGAGAAGAATATTTTTGCCCTCATCATAAGGGCGGTGCTTTTTTACCTATCCACGCATCTGCTGGTTTCGCTGGCCAGAATCGTGATCGTATATTTTTATATCAGGAGAAAAAAACTAAAGGAAGAGCAGGACAATGTAGTGCTGGCGGTTAATCGTATCGCTACACTCATCTCCATAGCTGCCTTTGTAGCTGCTCTCTTTTTATTGTTTGATATCAAATGGGAGACTTTCTTTACGTCGTTTTCTCTGGTTGCTGTGGCTTCGGTATTGCTCACCAAGGATTATATTTCCAATACAGTGAATGGAATGATCTTTATGGCAAGTGATCGCTTTTTATTAGGTGATTATATTAAAGTTGGTAGCCACGAAGGAAAAGTAATTAACATCACCTTAAGCAGTGTACATTTGCGTACCGAAGAAGGTGATTTTGTAGCCATTCCCAATACTACCGTATACAATTCAGACATAATTAATTTCAGCCGGAGAGAGCAGGGTTTGGTAAATATAGATTTTGAGGTTAAAACAGATATTTTAAAAGATACGGCTGCTTTGATAGATCAACTGGTTGTTGCTACGCAGGAATATGAGCGCCTTATTAAGAAGAATAGTTTTGAATTATTAGTCCGCCAAATAGCCTCTGATAAAGCACAGGTTAGCTTTCGCTACAAACTTAAAACAGCCAATCCGGAGAAAGAACGTGAACTCAAACGCTATACCCTTCGCAAAGCCTCACAAGTAATCGCCAGCCTTTCCTGATTTGTAAAATCATTTAAGCAACCGACCCAAGCTTTCATGTTCATGAAGTTTTGCCAGGCTAACTTCAGTTTGTATGTTTAGTACATACTACTAAGTACACAACATGAAAAACCATTTTAGATTACTGATCCTCTGCTTATGTCTTTCGGCATGCTTTGGAGGTTCCGGGGAAACGGAGAACCTTTCAAGCAAACAGAAGAGTACACCTAACATCATCCTTATTATGAGTGACGATCAGGGATGGGGAGACCTGAGTATAAACGGTAATTCCAACCTGTATACTCCAAATATTGACAGCCTGGCGATTCAGGGAGTTTCTTTTGAGCATTTTTATGTAAGTCCGGTATGCTCCCCTACCCGAGCTGAACTTCTTACCGGTCGTTATCATACCCGGGGTGGGGTCTACTCTACCTCTGCGGGTGGAGAAAGGCTGGACCTGGATGAAACTAGCATCGCCCAGCATTTTCAACAAGCCGGCTACCAAACCGCCTGCTATGGCAAGTGGCATAATGGCATGCAATACCCTTATCATCCCAATGCACGTGGCTTTGATGACTTTTACGGCTTTGCCTCCGGTCATTGGGGCAATTATTTCAGCCCTATGCTGGAAAGAAATGGGCAGATTGTAGAAGGTGAAGGTTATATTATTGATGATCTTACCAATAAAGGAATTGAATTTATTCAAAAAAATCGTGAGCAACCTTTCTTCCTCTATCTTCCCTTTAATACTCCCCACAGCCCCATGCAGGTACCCGATGAGTGGTGGAACAAAATGAAAGACAAAAGACTGGATTCTCTGCACCGTGACCCCTCCAAAGAAGACCCACAATTTACACGTGCTGCTTTAGCCATGTGTGAAAATATTGACTGGAATGTAGGCAGGCTGATACAGACACTCAAAAAACTACAGTTGGAAGAAAATACTATTGTAATCTATCTCTCCGATAATGGCCCTAACTCTTGGCGCTGGAATGGAGATATGAAAGGTCGCAAAGGCTCTACTGACGAAGGAGGCGTACGTTCACCTTTACTTATGCAATGGAAGGGAAAACTGGCGGCAGGTAAAAAAATAGAGGAAATTGCCAGCGTGATGGATATTTTTCCTACCCTGGCCGATCTTGCCCATATTCCTACCGAGCAACAGAAAGTATTGGATGGGAAGAGTCTTAAACCATTATTATTGAACAAGGGACAAACTAATTGGGAGGATCGCGTGCTAATTAACCATTGGAACGGTAAAACCAGTGTGCGAAGCCAACAGTACCGATTGGACCATGAAGGTCAGCTTTTTGATGTGTCTGCTGATCCTGGTCAGCGTAATAATATTGCAGAAGATCATCCCGAAGTGGTAGAAAGGCTGGCCGCTGAGCGGCGAACATGGGAAGAGGATGCTTTGGCAGAGCTTCCAGCCAAGGACCAACGTAGCTTTCCGGTCGGTCATCCGGACTTCCAGTATAATCAGATTCCGGCAAGAGATGGAACTGCACATGGAAATATTCAGCGGTCTAACCGTTATCCTAATTGTTCCTTCTTTGAAAACTGGACGAGTACGGAAGATAGCATCAGCTGGGAAATAGAAGTGCTGGAAGAAGGTGATTTTGCGTTAGAAGTGTATTATACCTGTAAGCCGGAAGATGTGGGTACTACCTTAAGTTTGAGTTTTCAGGATGCCATTCATACTTTTAAAGTTACCGAAGCCCATGACCCTCCCCTGATCGGAATGGAAAACGACCGGGTAGAGCGACAGGAGTCTTACCTCAAAGATTTCAAACCCATGAATGCAGGAGTTATTCACCTCGGCCAGGGAGAAGGAACTTTGACACTCAAAGCTGAAACTATTCCTGGTAGAGAGGCTATAGACTTCAGGTTACTTATGCTGAAAAGATTGGAATGAGTGCCTGTACATAAATTTGCCAGTATTTAAAAAGCGGTGTTTTAGCAAAAATCCCATTTATGTACTGAGAATTAGCGGCAGTGAAAGGCTTTATTGCCTTTTGCAAAACTTTATTGCAGAATATTTCCGCTAAATCGAACCTATTGCGCTATTTTTGCGCTTTCATAGCATAATAAAATTTTATTTCATGCAGAGCATCAGAAATGTGGCGATTATCGCTCACGTTGACCACGGAAAAACTACGCTGGTTGACAAAATTATTCACGCCTCTAAGGTATTGAGGGAAAATCAGGAAACTGGCGAACTTATATTGGACAATAACGACCTGGAAAGGGAGCGTGGCATTACCATCGTTTCCAAAAACGTATCAGTTCGTTATGGAGATGTAAAGATTAATATCATTGATACCCCTGGCCACGCCGATTTCGGTGGAGAAGTAGAGCGTGTACTCAAGATGGCCGATGGTGTACTGTTATTGGTAGATGCCTTTGAAGGCCCTATGCCGCAAACACGTTTTGTACTCAGTAAAGCACTTGCGCTAGGCCTTAAGCCTATCGTAGTGATCAATAAAGTAGATAAAGAAAACTGTCGTCCTGATGAGGTTCATGAGCATGTATTTGACCTCATGTTCAACCTGGATGCTACCGAAGAGCAGCTGGATTTTGTGACTATGTACGGATCTTCCAAGCAGGGCTGGATGTCAAACGACTGGAAAAAACCTACTGATAATATCCTGCCATTGTTGGATGCAATCGTTGAGCATATCCCTGAAGCGCCTCGTAGAGAGGGTATTCCTCAGATGCAGATCACCTCATTAGACTATTCGGCTTTCGTAGGTCGTATTGCCATTGGTCGTGTGTACCAGGGCAAATTGGTGGAAGGAGCGAATATGGCAATCTGTAAAAGAGATGGCAGTGTAAAGAAAGCAAAAATCAAAGAGATTCAATCTTTTGAAGGTTTAGGAAGAGTCAAAGTATCCGAAGTAGAAAGTGGAGATATCTGTGCTATTGTAGGTCTGGATGATTTTGAGATTGGTGATACGCTTACCGATGCTGAAAACCCTCAGCCACTACCGCGTATTTCTATTGATGAGCCTACCATGAGTATGCTTTTTACTATCAACAATTCTCCTTTCTATGGTAAAGAAGGGAAATATGTAACTTCTCGCCACCTGCGTGACAGGTTATTTAAAGAAACAGAAAAGAACCTGGCGTTGAAGATACAGGAGACCAATAGTGAAGATAAATTTCTGGTCTATGGGCGAGGAATTCTGCACTTGTCAGTACTGATAGAAACAATGCGCCGTGAGGGTTATGAGCTACAGGTAGGCCAGCCTCAGGTGCTGTTCAAAGAAATTGATGGCGTGCGCCATGAGCCTATTGAGCACCTGGTAGTAGATGTACCTGATGAGTTTGCCGGTAAAGTGATTGAACTGGCCACACAGCGCAAAGGAGAGCTGACCATTATGGAAGCTCGTGGTGATGTGCAGCATTTGGAGTTTGATATCCCCGCTCGTGGCCTGATCGGTTTGCGTAGTAACGTACTAACTTCTACCGCTGGTGAGGCAGTTATGAACCATAGGTTCAAATCCTACGAGCCTTACAAAGGAGCTATCCAGGGCAGAATTAGCGGTTCACTGATCTCTATGGATACAGGAGCAGGTACTGGTTATGCTATAGACAAGCTACAGGACAGAGGTGTTTTCTTTGTTGATCCGGGAGAAGATGTATACGTAGGGCAGGTAATTGGAGAGCACAGTCGTGGTAACGATTTGGTCGTCAATATTCTGAAGGGGAAAAAGCTTACCAACATGCGTGCGTCTGGTTCAGATGATAACGCTAAGATTGCTCCCAAGAAGACTTTTTCTTTAGAGGAAGCTTTGGAGTACATTCAGAAAGACGAATATCTGGAAGTGACACCAAAGAGTATCCGTATGCGCAAAATCTACCTGGATGAGAACGAGCGTAAACGTATGGCTGCTAAGCTAGAGGCGCAGTAGGTTTCAAATTGAAAATTAAATATATCGGTAAAAGCGTTGCCTCAATCAGGTAGCGCTTTTTTTGTGCTCTACCTATGGGCATATGTATAAAATGAAGGCTGGTGAGTATAAAATAAATCGAGCTTGTTGTTAAACCAACAAAACTCACCGGCAAAACTTTTTCTGATATTGTGCTGCAGTAGTGTAGCCCAACTCTTCTGCCTTCTGCCAGTCGGCGCAGGCATTGTCTACATTTTTAAGGTTATAGTTTGCCATCGCCCGGTTTGCATAGGAGGCCTGATGATAAGGTTGCACGTTCAGCGCCTGATCATAGTCATTTTTAGCTTTTTGATAATTTCTCAGCTTAAGCCAGGAGTTGCCCCGATTGAAGTAGTAGAGGTGCAGTAAATCTGTGTCTTTGTTCTTTGTTAAAGAAATGGCTTGATTGTAGTCAGCAATAGCCTCCTCGTATTGTTTCGCATTTTGCAAAGCATCACCGCTGTAATAAAAAATGTCCGGCTCACTGGGTAGATTTTGTTTAGCACTGGCATAGCATTTTAGCAAACCTTCCTGATCTTCCGATTGACTGCATGCATTGGCCAGGTTTTCATAATAAAATACTACTTTGGGGTCTTTCTTAATAGCTTTCCAGAAATAGGCCTTCGCCTGAGCATATTCCCCATCCATCATAAGTTCATATCCTTTAGAGTTCCACTGATTGGCCTCAAAGTCTACATCAATTACTTCTTCATCATCGGTTGTTTGCGCCATATTTATATGGATCAGGGAGCAAATCAATAGGCTTGTTAAGAATATTCTCATACTACATTAATGAAAATTTTATGTGTTTACACTTAAAAGTTATTTACAAATAAATTAAGTGAAATATAAGTGTTTTCAAAATATCACACCTAATAATAGACAGAGCTTTTTAAGCTTTGTTTGGAGTTTCTATCGCTTCTGTGCATAAATCCTAAATATCCATTAACTTAAAGGCCCAAACTTTTTAATACAATATGCAAGCAACTACCTATCAAGCAGATCTGGAACGGGTCAAAGAATTTTTATATACCCTGATTAAAGAAAATGCCAGCCCTGAGGGTTTGGAATGGCTAAACAAACAACTGGATAAACTGAAGCAGGAGTGGAACTATCGTACCTTCTATTTTTCATTCAGTTCGGTTCCTCGCTTCATGGGTAAAGCTTCAATACCATACGATAAAGCTACCCTTAGCAAAGCCAACGCCCTTCGTGAAGGCTTCACCCCCCAGGGCTGGGATATGACTCAGTTGACGCGCACTTATATTCTGCTATTTCTTCCCCATGATGATCTTGAGGCATATGCTCTGACCATTGATCGGATGTGCGAAACGGCCGATATGTATGAGCAGCAGGCATTATATGCAGCTCTTCCTATATTGCCACACCCTAAGGAGCTTACCGGAAGAGCGGCTGAAGGCATTCGTACCAATATGACGAATGTTTTTGACGCCATTGCCTTGCACAATCCCTATCCAGCTGATTATCTGCAAAAGGAAGCCTGGAACCAACTCTTGCTGAAAGCAGTATTTATGGGCCGTCCTTTGTACAAAATCTACCATGCAGATAAGCGAGCGAACCCTGAGCTGGCGCATATGCTGATTGATTTTGCCCATGAACGCTGGGCAGCACATCGTCAGATCAGTCCGGAAGTCTGGCGCTTTGTAGCTCCTTATCTCAATGAGGCATATTTGAGTGACCTTGAGAAATCCGTGAAAGATGGAGCACCTCTGGAGGTAGAAGCTGCATTACTCGCTTGTTCGGAAAATACCTATTCAGGTGGAAAAATGTTGCTGGACCAGCATCCGGATATCAAAGGCCGTATTGAGAGAGGTGATATTAGCTGGGAGAATATAGGCGAACGCTACCTTACTAATGAATAATGACGAATGATGAACGATTTTTTTGTGATTCATTTTACTTTATTAACTGATGTTACGCATGATTGGATTATAGTTGATTAAAGTTACGATATTAGCCAGAAAGAACCGAGCAGAA
>NZ_JBBPHP010000062.1:0-27966 GCF_038039535.1 Catalinimonas locisalis
GTTTCAAGCTCAAAAAGAGCATTGAGTGTCTAAATTCTCTATCGGATCTGAGGGGTCAACATGCTCCGGTTTATCCAAGCAGAAAATATAGAAGTATATGTAGCTCTTTATGGTCAATATCACAAACAAAGAGAAGGCTTTACATATGATGCCTCTCAAGATGTATACATCTGCAAGTAAGGCAAAGTACTTGAAGATTAAGGCATCAAAGTATATCATGGTTACTTTAACTACTCCTATCGTAGCAGTGCTAGTGATTGTAAGAACTGCCCCATCAAAAAGGAATGTTGTGGTAAGGCCAATCGCAAAGCATTAATCCTCACGGCTTTTCACAACCACTTTGAGAATGAAAGAAAGAGTAGAGAGTCCTACAGGGAGGAAGATGAAAACACTGCGACATAGTACTGTAGAACCAGTTTTTGTCCCCCGTGGAGCAGCTTGATCAACTATTTCGGCGGTAGCTTATAATTTGAAAAAGTATTTACACTTTATAAGTCCAAGGAAAGCAAAAGTACAGCATTTGGCCCTTAGGAAAAGCAAGCCTCATTTGTATTTGCTTTGGTTAGATGAAATCTGGAAGATTATACTAAACATGAGAGCTCAACATCTACAATTTAATCTTCTAGCTTTTAATCTTTGAGTTGTGCAACAGCCACGTCCCTTCTTCGTACCCTCTACCCTGCCCTTTTTCCAATTTTTCATAAAGTGCTCATGCGTCCTTTTAAGCCAATTTTTGCTCTTACTCCATTGTGCAACAACTCGGTTTATGAATCAAAGTGCTGAAAGCAGCCCTAAGACTAGGCTTTTTGTAATTTATAGATTTATTCACTACTCAACTTGTCCACCGTATCTATAGCTGACGCCAAAGCGACTATTAAGAAAGGCAACTTCCGACTGCTCCATAGACTTGCTTAAAGCTACTTCTTTCAGCAGCGGATAAAGAGGAGTAAATTCCAGCAACATCAGCAGATACTCATAAGTATCAAACGGAAGGTAAATCTGCCACTTATACAGTTCAGACATCGTGGATGTACCTTGTATTTTTTCAATAAATATAGATACATTTATTCCTAAAATAATCTTTCTGTTTAATAATATTAATCGGCATATTCTGTTCGTTCAAGTTATATTATTCACCTTAAAAGAGGCCAATATATTCTATGTCGCCTATCATTCTGCTGACTTTCCTGATTTGCTATTTTACTGTTCTGATCGGCCTCTCCTACCTGACCTTCAGAGGAAGGGACAGTAACGCGGATTTCTTTATTGCCAACCGCAATTCCAGCTGGTATCTGGTGGCCTTTGGCATGATCGGTACGGCGCTATCGGGCGTCACCTTTATTTCGGTGCCAGGTGCTGTGATGAAATCCAGCTTTGGATATTTCCAATTTGTTCTGGGGAATGTGGTGGGATTTATCATCATTCTGGCGGTTTTACTACCGCTTTACTATCGCCTGAACCTGATTTCTATCTACACTTACCTAGAAAAAAGGCTGGGTTTCTGGAGCTACAAAAGCGGAGCGATGATCTTTCTAATCTCCCGTACACTAAGCTCCGCCTTCAGGCTCTACCTGGTAGCCATTGTATTACAAAGATTCATCTTTGACGCCTGGCAGGTACCCTTTGAAGTGACCGTTTCCGTTTGCCTGCTGCTGATCTGGCTATATACCTTCAAGGGTGGCCTCAAGACAATTGTGATCACCGACACCCTACAGACTACCTTCCTGCTTACTTCGGTGCTACTGACCATTGTTTTCATAGCCAACAGCCTGGACATGAATATTTCCCAGACTTTTGAAGCCGTCAAAAACAGCTCTTACGCGAAAGTATTTTTCTGGGAGGATTTCTTCGCCAGCAGAAACCACTTCATGAAGCAGTTTATCGGAGGTATTTTTGTCACCATTGCCATGACAGGGCTGGATCAGGACCTGATGCAAAAGAACCTGAGCTGTAAAAATATTCAGGAGGCCCAAAAGAACATGCTCACCTTCACGGGCATATTTCTGGTCATCAATATCTTTTTTCTCAGTGTGGGTGCCCTGCTTTACCAATATGCCAGCATCAAGGGTATAGATGTGACTGCTTTGTCCACTCCTGACCACTTATTCCCGGAGATTGCGCTCAACCATCTCAATATACTACCGGCTATTATCTTTATGCTGGGGCTTACCGCTGCTACCTTTGCCACCACTGATTCAGCCCTCACCGCGCTGACCACCTCCTTTTGTGTGGACTTTCTGGGATTTGACAAAAAAGAACATAAAAACGCTCCTAAGCTTGTGCGTCAGCGGCATATGGTGCATCTGGTATTTTCGTTCTTCATGCTTATTGTAGTTATTCTGTTCAAGATGATCAACAATGATTCAGTGGTCAATGCTATCTTCAAAGCAGCGGGCTTTACCTATGGTCCGCTCCTGGGATTATTCGCTTTTGGGTTGCTCACTCGCTTTGCCGTCAAAGACAAGCTGGTACCCTGGGTGTGTCTGCTATCTCCTCTGCTCACCTTTTTCATTGACGCCAATTCAAATCGCTGGGTGGGCTATACTTTAGGATTTGAATTGATCGTATTGAATGGACTGATTACCTTTCTACTCCTTTATTTAATAAGGTTGGCACCACGGCATAGAGACTTTGCCACTGTGGATCAGGAAATTGTACCGACATATTTGCCCGGCAAACCAGTAGCATGACATAACAGATACAATGGCAACTACTCATCAAGAAAATTTTAGTCTCCCGGGCTGATTAAATAAGAATTATAATACTCAATGACATTCTCATAGTCCTCTTATCACTAGTAATACTATACTTTGGGGCAAGTTGGATGGTGAATAGTACCAGCTCTCTAGCAACCATACTCGTATCTCTTCCCTATTCATCCAGTAACATCGTAGCAGTTGGTACGAGCACGCGCAAACTGGCTACTTCGGTGGTAGCGGCACTAAAAAACAATCAGATATTGCGTTGGGAAACGCAGTAGAATCTAATATTTACAACATACTGGTCATGATTGGTATATCTGTTCTGCTCATCCTTCTGGTCAGAACAGGGTTCGTGCTAAAATGATGAGCAGAAGCTGTACTGTTACTTTTCTACTGAATTTATCTTTACATACTGTTTACCTGAGTGTGAGAGCTAAATCTTATCCGGGTACTTGGTTTTTTCGGAAGAAAACGGAAAGTGCTTATCAATAGTCGCTTCTTTAGTTAGAGGCTTCCTTCGCCAGTAGTTGGCCAGCACAGAACCAGTAATATTCATGACTGGTCCAAAAATAGCCGGAGCTAAGCCTACGGTAGCTATTTTTCCCATCTCATTGGCAAGAGCCGAAGCCAAGCCCCCGTTTTGCATGCCTACTTCAATGGCAATGGTGCGGCAGTCTCTCTCCGGCATACTGAACAAACGTCCTCCCCAATAGCCCAGAAAGTAGCCAGCGGTGTTATGAAAAATACCTGCCAGCACCAGCAACAAACCTACTTCCAGTAGGGCATCCCTACCGGCAGCCGTAATTATGGTGATGATGTAAGCAATGCCCAACATAGAAACAGTGGGTAAAGCCCTGTCCAACCACTGTATTCGCCCACGCGCCCAGTGATTAAATGCCAGACCAACGATTACCGGGAGGACTACCATCTGCATCATATTCCACATCATGGACATTAAATTAACCTCTACCAGTTCGCCAGCGAGCAGGGACATGAAAGCAGGAGTGAGAAAAGGAGCCATCAGCGTAGCAATGGCAGTCAGCGTAACGGACAAGGCCAGGTTACCTTTGGCTAGATAGGTCATCACATTAGAAGCTAGCCCACTGGGAGCCGAACCAATTAAGATGATACCAGCCGCTATTTCAGGACTGACATGTAGCAACTGTGCCAGGCTAAATCCTATCAAGGGCATGACTGTAAACTGGCAAAGCAAACCTACTACAACTCCTTTTGGCATGCTGACCACTCCTTTGAAATCCTGTACACTCATGGAGGTGCCCATACCAAACATGATCAGCTGAAGCAAGGGAGTAATCAGTTTTTTCAGATCAAAACCCTGGATTTGTTGAAAATAACCGGGATAAAAGAGGGCAGCCGATACCGAAGCGAAAATCAGTAAGGTGAAAGAAAAGCCCTTCAAACTTTCTCTGCTTCGGCATCCCAGCGCCAGCATGAGAAAGAAGCTCACCAGAGTAAGCCCGACATACGCTGTCTGATCTAAAACCATTAAAACGCCCATGCCCAGGGCTGATGCAAATGCCAGAGCCCAGCTGACATTAGAAAAGGAGTTGATTTTCGCCATAGGTTTATTGATTATTAAAGGAGAGAAAACCAACTCATCTCACGGAAATGCTGAACAATCTCCTTTTGTATTACAGGATTGACTGCTGCCGCAATGATGATGGAGATGAGCAGTCCGATAGTGGCAAACAGTACATCTCTGCCCAGCATGATAAAGGTCTTCTTTTTTGATCTTTTGTCATGCTTTATCCTCATGGCTACCTCACGACCGGCCAATAAGCCTATAAAAACCCAGGTAGTGCTCATGGGCACGGTACTCATCCACTGGAAGACAATAAGGATCAACGCATATACCAGATCTATCAGGGTAGCGGCTCTTACATCAGTTACGTCGCTTTTCTCATTGATCACATGTTGTATCTTATCTCCTTTCAGGTAAAAGATCACGCCTAAGCCCAGGAAGATAAAAGAAGTGAACCCCAGAAACTGCCAGAGGTCCAACTGTCGGGGCAGGTAGACGGCGATGTTGGCGGCGTCCTGCATGATCCAGATAGACCACAGAGTACCGCTGGTAATCCACTGAGCAACATCCCAGGCCATATGCGCTTTTCCTTTCAGGATTCTCTTAAAAAAACCAGAAAGCAAAAACCAGGTGCCTATGGCTACCGCAAAAGCAATCAGATAACCCAACAAGCTTTTCTCCAGCACACCCATTACCGCACTGGTGCTGGTGGTAAAAGAACTCAGCAGCAAAAAGGTAGTAGATACCGGCATGCGCAGCCGGGTGATGATCAGCAGGAAGATGGGAGCAGCAATCTGCAGAAAGGCAAAACTTTCAGGAGCCTTCTCAAAACCTTTGGTACTGAGTCTTGCATAGGTGACATCACCATCATAAATCAGCCAGCTGGCCGTTACTGTCGCTACGAAAATCAGGCCGATGTACAACCATAAAAGCCACCATTTGCGGTGGCCATTAGAGGCAATAAAAGTACCGATAGTCTGAATACTGTCATTGGCTATGGCAGAGTAGCCTGCCAGGGCAAAACCAACCCACATAGCGATTTTAGGATATGGATATAAAACACTTGCTAAAAAGAATAGGCAGCCAATTAACAGCACAAACTTTTTTTCCTTTTTAACCAGGAAAGGTAAATACCTGAATCGGGCTCCGGAGGGCTTTTGCACCAGGGATTTCTTCACCCTTACTTTGTCCATAATCATATCAAGGTGCATTTACTTTTTTTGTTTGACTGAATTTAACGGAGACCAAAACAGCTGTAGCCAGAACACTAATGATTACCAATAACGAAAGTTGGGTGGATAAAGTCACAACATCTGAAAGTAACATTTTGGCCCCTACAAACATGAGAATTACTGCCAACCCATATTTGAGGTAATGAAACTGATTGATCATACCCTCTACTGCGAAGTAGAGCGCTCTCAGGCCCAGTATGGCAAATATATTAGAGGTATAAGCGATCATAGGATCTTTGGTAATGGCCAGGATAGCAGGGACGGAATCTACTGCAAAAATGATGTCGCTGATCTCAATAGCCAGAAGCGCCAGGAACAAAGGCGTAACGTAAAATTTTCCCGTCTTCCGAAGCCAGAACTTCCCTTCATGGTGCTTGTCGGTGACCGGTAAATGATTACTTAGCCATCTGATCAGGAAGTTTTGCTCAGGATCAGCGGGGGAATCTTTTTGGAAAAATATGGCGATACCACTGTAGATGAGTATCATTCCCAGCAGATAAATGGTAAAATGAAAGTTACTGATCAACGTGATACCCGCATAGATAAATCCAGCCCTAAGTACAATGGCACCTATAATTCCCCAAAAAAGCACCTTATGCTGATACCTTCTGGGTACTTTAAAGGCGGAAAAAATCAGAATGAAGACAAACAGGTTATCAACGCTTAGTGACTTTTCCAGCAGATAGCCAGCCAGGAAGGTAAGGGCTGCTTCTGAGCCCTGATCAAGGTAGATATAGGCATTGAAAGCCATGGCAATCATTATCCAGACCAGGCTCCACCACAAAGACTCTTTGATGCTAATAGCATGGTTCTTACGATTAAAGACAAAAAGGTCTATGGCAAGCATGCCTAAGACCATGATATGAAATAATAGGAGGAAGGTTGCATTCATCTAAACATTCATTTTAAGGTAATTTTTAACATTAGGTACCAGCATTCACACTTTCAGCCCTGGCAATTTTTTTCTTTTTGCTCCAGGTAATAAGTAAAGGAATAGCAGTAATGATGAATAAAAGAAGAATAATAAATTCAATATAGTTGACCAGAGAAGGGAAAATCTTATTCAGATAATATCCTCCGATTACGAAAGCAGTCGTCCATGATGCGGAGCCAAGTATATTGAAAAACATAAACTTCCCGATATCAGACTTTACTAATCCAGCTATGATAGGAAGAAATGTTCTGGCCACAGGCAGGAACTTACCGATCACAAAGGAGATGTTTCCATACCTCAGATAATAACTTTCCGCTATTGACAAATACTTTTTCTTGAAGAAAAAACTATCCTTTTTGCGAAGTAAAAAGCTGCCCGTAGATTTCCCCATTACATATCCCATCATGGAACCAAGGAAAGCTGCGGCAGCGACGCCCAGGAAAAGTTCGGAAACACTAACATCAAGATAGGGTGAACCACATAATAAACCTGCCGTCAGTAGTAATGAATCGCCCGGCAGAAAAAACCCGAAAAATACACCTGTTTCCAGGAATACAATAAGCAGTAAAAGCCCGAAACCTCCCTGAGTCAGGATATTTTCAGGGTTGAGCCATTCGGCAACGTTCAATATGATATCTATCATCTTTTTTAAAGTTTAACCACCTTTTATTGAAATCATGTAATCCTCTGTAGAATTAATGAGAGATAAGCCTGAAGATAACGAACCGGATTTTCGCCTTGAGTCTTCATTTTTTACAAAATCTTGTAATGAAGATTAACAAATTGACGGTCCTGAAATTAACATACAGGTTTAAGGCAAGGCATTTCCTTCCAAGGAAATGTCAATGTCTTTTAAGAAGTGAGGCTAAAATTTAAGGGGCGAGTGCACTTAAACAAACGTAGTAAACATTAAAAAGAAAGGCATTAATATGAAGAGATTCAAAGTTTCCACCAATATACTCTCCTGCTTTGTGTAAGTTTAAAACCTTTTGGATACTACCGTTTGTAAGACCGATCGGAACTTTATTTTCGGTACAGATTGAATTTACGTGATGCAGTATTTCCTGTCTAAATACCGGGTCATCGGGATATATATCATACAAAGCATCAAGATGCTCAGACGCACCAAAAACAGTCAAACCCTGGACAAAAAATAAGATTGTCAGATTCAGAACTATAGCAGGACATTTTATATTTGTGAACATCTTGTGCATCTCTTCTCAGCTTTGGAAAGCTACAAAAAAATTAATTTATACATAATGATCAGCCTTTTATTTCTTTTTCACTAAAATAATATCTGGAGGTAAATCATTTTATGACCCTTGCTTCTTTTTTCTCTTTATTGAAAGGCCGAATAATCAGATGGATACTATAGTCGTAACTTAAATAACTGATAGCCTAATTCAGAAAGACCGCCAGCTTATTCCAATACCCTACCAAGGCCATCAAGTGAACTATTAGCCATACAAACCAGGCGACCATTCCGCTAAAAGACAGTATAGGAGAATAATTAATTTTTTTAGGAAGAATCTGCCTGGTCTGATGGTAGAGTATGCAATTGTTAAACAGCTGTGATTTTCATTTTTTTGAAAGATTATAGCAAACACCTGAGAAGTCACTTATCCATCTTTTTTTAGCTTGGTTTAATCAGTATAAGATCATTCTTTCTGCTTATGCAATGAAATTAATTTTCTTCAAGATAGTTTAGATCCTGGTGAAAAGTTTCGCGCAGACTCCAGAGGGCCAGCAGGGCCAGGACGACAGTAAGAGATCCTACCAGCAGGGCACTCTGAACGATACCCACCCCATCTTTGAAAAGTAAAAACAGGGTAGTCAAAGGAATGATGGCCCCTCTTACAAAATTAGGTACGGTAGTCGCCACCGTAGCCCGCAGGTTGGTACCAAAAGACTCAGCTGCCACAGTAATAAACAAGGTCCAGTAACCGTTGGTAAAGCCCAGCAATATGAATAAAAGATAAAGCACTTCTACATCCCGTACGGGGAGCAGAAGATAACAGAGTGTAAAGAGGAAGGAGAGGACAATGAAAGCGCCCATTACTTTTTTTCTGCTCTGTAACCGCTGGCTGAGCAGTCCACTGGCCACGTTACCAAAAGCCTGGCTGGCAAATGACAGCATGACCGCAATACCTGCATCAACCGGTTCTTCCAAGCCAATAGCCTGGCTGATCTCAGGTGAGAAGGTAATAAGTATACCTACCACAAACCAGATCGGTAAGCCTACGATGATAGCCATCAGGTATCTTTTCAGTCGCTCCCAATTATTAAACAGCATCCAGACATTACCCCGACTCACATTTACCGACTTGGTTTTCAGGAATACGCCTGATTCAAATACCCTGAAGCGCATCAGTAAGAGTAGCAGTCCAAGCCCTCCGCCTATAAAATAAGAGGCCCGCCAGTCAAATACTGCGGCAACGAAATAGGCTAGAATAGCCCCCAGTACGCCCAGAGTGGCTACTAAAGTCGTACCATAGCCCCTGATCTTTTTGGGCAGGATTTCGCTTACCAGTGTAATGCCGGCGCCCAGTTCTCCGGCAAGGCCAACGCCAGCTATAAAACGAAGCACCGCATACTGAGGAACCGTCTGTACAAATCCATTGGCCAGATTGGCCAGTGAGTAGATCAGTATAGAGCCAAACAAAACAGACAATCGTCCATTTTTGTCACCCATCACTCCCCAGAATATACCTCCTACCAGCAAACCAGCCATCTGCATGTTAAGCAACAATACACCATCGTCCAACAGTTGACTCCCACTCAAACCTAAGTCGCTCAGACTGGGCACTCTCACAATGCTGAACAGGAACAGATCATACATATCTACCAGGTAGCCAAGGGCCGCTACCATCACCGGTAAACTCAGAAGGGGCTTGAGGCTGACCTTATCCTCTGACCGAGTGGAAGTACCGCGATCTTTTTTGGAGGCTTCTTCCAGGAGTTCCTGTTCCATGCTGATGTAAGTTGGATTGATAACTTAAGATGAATAAAAAGGTATCTTATCAAGGCTAGTGATATTTATCTGAATTTGCTAAGCCCGATGAGATTTTATTTTCTTTTGAGATATCATGCTACGCTGACCAAAATCAGCTGATCATATCGTTTTTACTGATTCTTTCAGCTTGCTACTGATATAGGTTTTTCTGTCTCCACTCTTTGGGTCAGAGTAAATGATGATCAGTGCTAAGCCATTTTCTTTTTCCAGCAGCTTTATCACTTCCTCTACTGACAACTGCATGCCTGCGGTAGCCCAGCCATCAACCACGCTGGCATCCTCGCCGATGATAGACAAACTAAGAATTTCCGTCTGCACTGGCTCGGCCTTTTCAGGGCTCATGGTATGCCCGTATTTGATACCATCTACAATGCGGTAATTGAAGTAATTGCCGGAGGTGGTAAATGCCTGATCAGTCAGGGAAACGGTGGCAAACAGCTTTTTAGCATCAGGACTGGAATCCGGGTCCAGTATACCTATTCGCCAGGGCTGGCCTTTGTCCAGGTTCATGCCCTGAGCAATGCCCTCTCCTCCGATTTCAACCAGCATATGATTGATACCTTTCTGTTTCAGAAATGTAGCGATTACATCTGCTGCATAGCCCTGGGCAATGCCTCCGAAGCTGAGGGCATTGCCAGCCTGCTCTTTCCACAGGCTATCGACAGTAAATTGAATTTGCTCAAAGCCGATCAGTTGTCGAATGGAATCCTTTTTCTGGTCGTTCATTTCCAGTTTCTGCCCGGCATCAAAACCCCAGGCGCTGAGCAGCGGCATTACCGAAGGATCAAACAGGCCTTGGCTGATGTGGTAGAGCTTTTCAGAATCCCGCAAAAGCTCATACAAATGGGGCGAATCATAAGACACACCCCGGGAGTGCTGATTGAAGCGGCTGATTTCCGAGCCTGGATCATAGGTATTGACGCCTTCATTGATCTTTAGCAGGATTGAATCCAGCTGTGGCTTATAGTTCATCCCCTGCTCATCAAAATAGGTGACCGTGTAGGTAGTCCCCATCGTACTGCCCTGGACTACAATTTTGGTAGACGCGTCTTCTTTCTTTGTGAAGTACCATATGCCTCCAAAGAGCAGGAAAACCATACTTAGTGTCAGAATTTTTTTAAACATAAAGTTTTACTTATTGATCAGTACTGTGGCAGCAAACCCACTTTCAGGGAGCGACTGCCTGCATCATCAAAGCCGATAAATAGCCTCCATAAGTTCCCAGAGCATAGCCAAGAATAGACAACAATACACCTACCGGGGCCAGGGCCGGATGAAAAGCCGCGGCTACGATAGGTGCTGAAGCAGCTCCTCCCACATTGGCCTGGCTGCCTACCGCCAGGAAGAAAAAAGGGGTCCTGGCCCACCAGCCTACCAGCAGCAGTAGCAACGCATGAAAAGTAATCCAGATCAGGCCTACCAGAAATAAACCAGGCTGGCTAACCACCGCAGCTATATCCATCTGCATACCGATGGTGGCTACCAGGATGTAAAGAAACAGGCTGCCGACGCGGGTAGCTCCTACCCCCTCCAGATTTCTGGCTTTGGTCAGAGAGAGCAGCATCCCAAAAGTAGTAGCGATGACCACTATCCAGAAGAAACCAGAGGTCAGGCTGAATTTATCCAGATAGGGGGCTTTTTCCACGATCCAGGGTACGATCAGGTCAGCCAGGAAATGCGATAGTCCCGTTACTCCCAGCCCGACACCCGTAATAGTCATCAGATCGGCCATGGAGGGAATCCGCATCTGGCTGAGCCTTTGCTGGTCTATCTTTTCTTTCAGTGCATTTACCACTGTATCATCTGCTTTGAAAATACGGTTGATCTTATCGCTGATGCCTGCGCCAAAAAGCAGGATAGCCAGCCATAGATTGGCCACAATCACATCCACAGCGATCACGGCCGAAAAGAGATTAGGGTCAGGCTTGAATACCTCGTACATCGCCAGTTGGTTGGCCCCACCCCCGATCCAGCTTCCCGCGATAGTGGAAAGACCACGCCATACCGCCTGGGGTCCCTCGCCGCCCACCAGCTCCGGCGCAAAGGAAGCTACGATCATCACTGCTAAAGGTCCGCCGAGCATAATGCCCACCGTACCTGTCAAAAACATCAGGCCTGCCTTATGGCGCAACTTCCAGATTTCCTTTAGGTCCATGCTCAGGGTAAATAACACCAGGCTGGCAGGCAGCAAGTAACGGGAGGCCATACTGTATAATGCTGAGGATTCGCCCGAAATGACTCCCCAGGTGTTGAGTAAACTGGGTATCAGGTAACACAGAAGCACCGAGGGAACTACGGAATAAAATTTCTTGAAAAAAGGATGTTCGCTGGAGGCAGTCCTGAAAATGACGGCCAGGATGACCACCAGTATACCCATCACTACGGCATCATTGGTGATCAGAGGACTGTGTTCTACATTTGATTCCTCTAGCGTTCTCATATGACTTTCGAATGATCTGTTGAATTGTTACTGTTTTCCAATTCCTTCAAGAATAATCTAGTTGTTATCATGATTCTCGTCAGGTTTTCTTCTTTAGTCAAGCTTAGCACTTGCCAGTTTGGGTGCCAGCCCATGAATGACCAAAAGTGCCAGCAGGTAAGCCATACTGGCATAAATAAACACTGGCAGATAGCCCGCAACGTTTACGATATATCCAGTGTAGGCACTTAGGGCGGCACCACTGATGGCACCCATCAGGCCACCTATCCCTACCACGGAGGCTACGGCTTTCTTGGGGAACATATCGGTGACGATGCTGTACAGGTTAGCCGAAAAGCCCTGATGGGGGGCGGCAGCTAGGGAAATCAGTGCCACCGCCATGACCAGACTATGGGTGGTGGAAGCAAAGAATACGGGTATGACGCTTAGTCCGCAAATCAGCATGGTAAATTTTCTTGCCATATTGACTGACCATCCTTTTAGGATCAGGCGGGAGGAAAGCCAACCGTAGAATACGCTGCCCACATCGGAGACCAGGTAAATGATGATAAAGGGCAAGCCTACTGATTTTAGATCAAGTTTCTGATCAAGGGCGTCGTTTTCCATAAAAAAAGAAGGCAGCCAAAAGAGAAAGATGAACCATACACAATCGGTCAGAAATTTTCCCAATGCAAATGCCCAGGTCTGTCGGTAGCGGAAAAGACTGGCCCAGCTCACCTTTTTTTTAGTAACGCCCACATCTTCCTGATCGGAATGGATATGGGTCAACTCTTCCTGACTGATTTTAGGATGTTCCTCCGGCCGTTTGTACATGCGCAGCCAGAAAAACAGCAGCACGAAGCCCAGAGTGCCCGTAATGATGAAAGAAGATTCCCAGCCGGTATGGATAATCAGCCAGGGCACACAAAGCGCCGTCAGGATCACCCCCACATTGGTACCGGCATTGAATATACCCGTGGCAAAGGCCCTCTCTTTTTTGGGAAACCACTCCGCCACCGATTTGATGCTGGAAGGAAAATTACCCGCTTCTCCTAAGCCGAGCAGAAAGCGCATGCTTAACAAACTACTGACCGAGCCGACAAATCCTGTTCCTATGGCAGCCACGTTCCACAATACGATGGCACTGGCAAAACCTTTACGGGTTCCTACCTTATCAATAAACATCCCTACCACTACGAAACCCAAACCATAAGCGATCTTAAATGCGGCATCTATCCAACCCTTCATCTGGGTATAGCGCTGCTGATCCTGTTGGGTAATGGGCTGGCCTTCGGGAATACCCATGATATCCCGTTGAAATTGCTCATCTATGATGGTAAAAGAGATGACCTGACGATCTATATAGTTGACTGTCGTAATGAAGAACAATAAAGCCAGAATTCTCCAGCGATAGCCCTTTAGAAAATCATTCATAAGCGTGGGCAGTATTTAAGGAGTAACAAAACTTAAGAAAGTACTTTTGATGCTGCCCGCTGCTCCGCTTTCAGCCCCCTGGCTTTTTGTACAAAAGCGAGCATTTCCTTCCTGACGTGGGGAATGAGTAAGTAGCAGCCCACCAGGTTAGGTAATGACATAGCGATAAGCGCACCATCTGAAAAAGCCATGACGCTGGCCAGGTTAGAGGAAGCACCAATGACGACGAAAATACAGAAGATTAGTTTATAGCTAAATACTGCCATATTGCTCTCGCCCATCAGATACGTCCAGGCTTTCAAACCATAATAAGACCAGGAGATAAGGGTAGAAAAAGCAAACAGGATCACCGCTACTGCCAGCAGCAGGGGAAACCAGCTGAATACGGTGGCAAAGGCGCTGGAGGTAAGAGCGATACCATCCTGTATGCTCTCGTCCTGATAAACGCCGGAAATGACAATCACCAGGGCGGTCATGGTACAGATGATGACGGTATCCACAAATGGCTCCAGCGAAGCCACAAAACCCTCGGTAATCGGCTGCCTGGTTTTGACCGCAGAGTGAGCGATGGCAGCAGAACCTACACCTGCTTCGTTGGAAAAGGTAGCCCGACGTAAGCCCCACACCAGGGTACCAATCAGGCCACCGGTGGCTGCCTTGCCATTAATCGCGCCATCCAAAATCGCAGCCAGAGCTTCAGGTATCTGTTGCACATTAGCACCTATGACCAACAGGCAAGAGAGTATGTATAGCCCACACATGAAAGGTACAATCTTCTCTGTCACCACCGCTATACTTTTGATACCGCCGATGATCACCAGTGCCACCAGCACGGCAAAGATAACCCCCAGCAGCCAGGTATTCTGCCCAAAAAAGGAGCTGCTGCCGCCTGAGATATTAACCACCTGCTGTACCGCCTGATTGACCTGGAACATATTCCCTCCCCCAAAAGAAGCCAGGATTGTCAGTAAAGAGAACAAAGCAGCCAGCAAAATGCCTAGCCTGCCCAAGCCTGATTCTGCTAAGCCTTTTCTGAGGTAGTACATGGGCCCGCCTGAGACGGTGCCGTCGGCATGCAGGTTTCGGTATTTTACCGCCAGGGTACATTCTACAAACTTGGCGGTCATCCCGAAGAGGCCAAAAATGATCATCCAGAAAGTAGCCCCGGGGCCCCCTACCGATATGGCCACTGCCACACCAGCGATGTTTCCCAGACCCACCGTGCCGGAAAGCGCGGCACTCAAGGCCTGAAAATGGGTGATCTCCCCCGGATCATCTTGGTGGCTGTACTTGCCCCTGACAATATCAATGGCATGCCTGAAGCCCCAGATATTCACAAATTTGAGGTAAAAAGTGAAAAACACTGCGCCGATCGCCAGCCACAGGACGATAAAAGGCACCTCTACCCCATTAATGGTGAAAATGGGGAATAACACAATGGCACTAATGAAATCTGCCAGAGGCGCAAATATGCCATCTATAAACTGATCAATATTTCTTTCATTCATAAGTAGAGACTAAATTTTGATGCTGTTATTACTCCAGCAGGTGAATTGGATGGCTTAAAAAAGGAATTCATAAATCATTACCGCCAATATTTTGACCAGTAAAAGCAGCACAATGATTTTGATGAAGTGGCTATCTTTCATGTTACGTTTATTTAAACGAATAGACATAATGTACCGACTTATGATCTGCTGATAGTTCTGAGCTGTTTCTTTTTTCCTATGTACCCTTCCAAGATCGGAGGCAAGACAGAAATAAGGATGATGGCCAGTATGACTATTGAGAAGTTTTCTCGGATCCAGGTAAGGTTGCCGAAGAAATAGCCCAGCATCAAGAAGCTACCCACCCATAAGATGCCGCCTGCCACGTTGTATGAAGCAAATTTGCTGTATTTCATATGTGCGATGCCCGCTACAAAAGGTGAAAATGTCCTGAGTACGGGCACAAAGCGAGCATAAATAATCGCTTTGCCACCATACTTGTAGTAAAAGCTCTGCGCCTTCCACAAGTGGCTCTGCTGAAAAAGCCGGTACTTTCCGCTGAAAACCTTAGGCCCAAGGTATCTGCCCACGTGGTAGTTGACCCAATCACCCAAAATCGCAGCCACTATCAGTATCACGGCCATTAGTGCGATATTGAGTTCGCTGGCCTGATGGGCGATCACCGCTCCGGCAGCAAAAAGCAGAGAATCACCCGGCAGGAAAGGTGTTACCACAAAACCGGTTTCGGCAAAAACGATCAGAAAGAGCAGCAGATACGTCCAGGTTTGGTAATTGCTGACTATTTCTATCAAATGCTGGTCAATATGCAGTACAAAGTCTGCGATGGATTGTAAGTATTCCAAAATACTTTGAATTAGATGTTAATGAATGACTATTCTTCCAACTAATACCAATTTTATAGCCTGGCAAAGTTCGGTTGGACATTTATTCTGCAACAAACTGTACGATACGTACCGGCATAGTCGCCGGCACCAAACCCGACTTAAGCACGATACGCTGGCCTCTGTCCCCACAAAGGAAAGCCAGAAAGCCACTGCCCAGCCCAGCCCTCGCTTCTCGGCTGATAGCATACACCTCTCTGCTCAAAGGATATTTTTTGTTCGCCAGATAGGCCTGGTATGGCTGATAGGCCTCCCCACTTGAATCTGAGGGATTGGCAATACCCGCTACTTTGATCTGATCCAGAAAGCGGTTGACCGTACTATCGTCCTTATCACTTACCCAGCTTAATCCGATCAGGCCCTTGGCCTCCGGGGTTTGAGAGACATAATGGATCACCTCTTCGTGGCTTTCTAAAGCGTAGAAATGTGCGGGCACTCTATCCAGGCGAGCGACCGAATCCATCATCCAGCGAATGATTCCGGAATAGCTGTGGTCGAACACGATCTGAGGCATAGCTTGCCCAAGCTGAGCTGAGCTGTCTCTTCCGCCTTCCAGTAGCTTGATGAACTGCTGATAGCTAAATACCGTATCCTGGCTTTTCGGATGAAGGATCAGTGCGACACCATCAATAGCCGCCTTAACCTGTTGGGGTATAATTTTCTGGGTATCCAGCACCAGCTTTTCTTCAGGCAGCAACTGTCGGCCCATGATCAGCAGCCGGGCACTATCTGCGAGAAAGAGCTGAGTGGCCTCTGCTTCGGCCATGTAGGTAACATGAATTTGTGCCTGCTGATAAATAGCCTGAAATGCATCTATCTCGGCTTCAATAAGGGGCTTTAAAGATTCATCTACCACAATGTCAATGCTCCCGGAAGTAGGAGTATCCAGCTCCTGCTGGATACTCCCTCCCTGACATCCCCATAGCACAAAAGCGAGGGAAACATAGGACAAAAAGTTAATCTTCATCTTCAGGCTTGGTATAACGGCGATAGATTCTGAACGCTCTGTAAATGCCGAAAGAGATAAAAATCGCACTTAAAGCGTAGGCGTGTACTTTGGAGATCACCAGTACTTCATGTACTAGGGTCATCATCAGGATACCGCCCACCACATAGGCCACTGCCATGGTAATACCAAGATACTTCATGAGCTTGTCCAGTGCGTTTTCCTGAACATATTTAATATTGGTTTTCATACTTAAGCTAATTTAAATTTAATGGGCAACATCATACTGACCTTCACCTGCTTATTGTTTTGTTTGCCAGGTTTCCAGGCGGGCATTTTACTGATTACGCGAGCTGCTTCCTCGTCGCAGTCTTTAACGATACCCTTCATCACTTCTACTTTTTCTACTTCTCCGTCTTCACCTACCACAAATTTTACGAAGACAGTACCCTCTATACCCATTCTTCTGGCGGTAGCCGGATACTTCAGGTTCTTCTGGAGAAACTGAGCCAGGGCTTCCATACCTCCGTCAAACTCGGGCATCTGCTCTACAAACTGGTAGACTTCCTCGGGAGCTGCCGCGACCTGTCCATCACCTTCTACTGGCAGGTCCATGACCACCTCGCCGGTACCCTCGATGTTTTCCAGCCCCGTATTATTTTGCTGGATTTCTTCCACGGTAGGCATGGGTTCTTCTTCCTGCACTTCCTCTTCAGTGACTTTGGGAGGAAGGTATTTGATCACTTTTTTGACAGGAGGAGGCGTTGCTGCCTGTGGGGGAGGCGTCTGCTCAATGGGAGGTGGAGCAGCCAGCTCTGTATAATTGATCGTCTTGGCAAGCAGCACCGGCTTTTTCTCCTCTTTTTCAAATAACTGCACTAAAGAAGGAAGAAATACCACCAGCAGTATCATCAGCACTGCAGCCAACAATGCTTTGAGTACCTGCCTGGCGTACTGTTCTCTGAGCTGGAAGGCGCCGTAAGCTTTGTTTCTGTTTTCAAAAACCAGCTCGTTCCAATTAGGACTATGATTCACGGATGTTTTCATAAGCTTGAGAGGTTTGATACTTTACCTACAATAATCAGGTCTTCGGGCGTCACATCTACCAGTGCAAAGCGGCTGATGTTACTGATTTCCATTTCGTCCAGGATGTCTACCATATTCTTATAGTTAGACTTGTCGGTAGGCTTGATCAGCACGATCATATCTTTGATCTGCGCATTTTGCTCCTGTAAAACCTGACGTACGCCCTGGGCAGAATAATCCGTGCTCTGTACGGCAGGATCACTGATACCCACAAACCAGTGGATTTTGTTCTGCTCATCCAGCACCAGGCTAAGTACTTTCTTTTCGTTGACTAAAGGAAGTTCGGTATTTTCCTTGGGCTTCTCAGGCATGGTAATTTCCATGGTCTGAGGTTTGGTGAAAGTGGTAGTCAGCATAAAGAAGGTCAGCAGCAGAAACGCCAGGTCTACCATGGGCGTCATATCAATGCGCGTGCTGTTTTTCTTACTTCTGACTTTTCCGTCTTTTGACTTTCCAGATTGTTGTGATACTTCTGCCATGGTTTAAGATATTTTTTCCAGATCGGTGATCATGTTAAACCTGTTTACATTGGCGTCCTGTAGTGTATTGAGCACCTTTTTGACTACCGGGTAAGGAGCCTCTCCATCTCCTTTGATGGCGATTCTCACTTTGGGATTGGTCATGCGGGTGAATACGATCCAGTCGGCCAGCTCATTGTGGGTGGAGTCACAGGGCACCCCGCCCTGAACCATATGCTTTCTGCTTTCGCTGTCGGAGGCTAGGAACTCTTTCAGGTTGCCTACTGGTACTCCCATGCTGGACATCACGGCGAAATGCTGTATATCTTCAGCAGAAAAACTCACACCATACTTTTCCCCCATTTTGTAGAGCAGCTTCTCGCGTGTCTGGCGACCATCCACGTTGAAGAAAACCTTTCCTTCCTGGGAGATGGTCACCGTCAGCATATCGGTATCCGGCAACTTGATCTCCGAAACCGAACTGGGGGTGTCCACTACTACCGGTTCGTCGGCAGCAAACTTGGTAGTCAACATAAAGAAGGTTACCAGCAGAAAAGCCAGGTCCACCATGGGCGTCATATCCAGCACCGGATTTGATCGCTTTACTTTTACCTTTTCCATAGAGTTTAGTAGGTAATTTTCTGGTCTTCGCTATTGCTGGTAGCGGCAAAGTTTTGTACAATACTGTAGGCTGCTTCATCAATAGCATAGGTGATGGCGTCAATCTTCGTAGTAAAATAATTATAGAAGATGATTGCCAGCGCAGAGGTACCAATACCCAGTGCGGTGTTGATCAATGCTTCAGAGATACCGTTGGCCAGGGCCACTGCATCAGGAGCACCCGCGGTAGCCAGCGCAGCAAAAGCTTTGATCATACCCATTACCGTACCCAACAGACCCATCAGCGTGGCGATAGAAGCAATGGTAGAGATGATGACCAGGTTCTTTTCCAGCATAGGCATTTCTAGTTGGGTGGTTTCTTCTATGTCCTTTCTGATAGCCAGGATTTTCTTCTCCTGATCTACCCTGAAGTTGTCTTTCATCTCCTCGTATTTGACCAGTCCGGCGCGTACTACATTGGCTACGGAGCCTTTCTGCTTATCACAAATGGACAAAGCTTCGTAGAGGTTACCCAGGTTGAGATGATGTTTGATAGAGCTCACAAAGTCTTTGATATTTCCTTTTCCTTTGGCTCTGCTGATCGTGAGAAAACGTTCTACAGCAAAGGTAAGCACCATGATCAGCAATGACAGAAGTATGGGTACGATAAAGCCTCCTTTGTAGACTACTCCCAGGTAGTTACCAGGCAGCGGATGATTGGCGGGATCTCCTCCCTGGAAGTTTTCCGGATTACCCAGTACATATACGTAGATAAGTACGGCAATCACAATTTCAAGAGGAATGACGATGGCTGCGAAAACTGATTTTAAACTTGACAAAAGATTTGCGGATGATTTCATGGTTCAATAAATAAAATGATGATTAATAAATACAGTGTATACATGCAATGAATAAAGATTTTGCCTCTGAAACGGGCAACCGAAACCTCAGCGGCCCTTCTGAATCAGGGGGTTGGCTAAATCCTGTAACAACACTGTAAGATCCGGAAAGGGATATGGATTAAGGGATAAACTGTCCCCGTCCGCTTATTTCCATCAATAAGCCAATCATGGGGCTTTGAGGCTGTAAAAACACCTCCGAAACGAGCCCATTCGTAGGCAAGTTTATCATAAGACTCGCTTGACCGGTAGAGTTCTACCTGCCTTTGGGCCAGGAGTTGGACAGGTAAGCTTTCTTGCTGTGTACCTACCGACTCCTGCTGAAGAGGAAGATACTCTTCAGTAAGGGTAGGTAGCCTAAAAGCCTGCATCCCTACCCCAATAAGGCTTAGTACCAACAGTACTGAGAAGATTAATACAAAGGTCAGTTTTTGATGACTATACTGCATGCTTGATAGGCTTATTGGTATCCGGATTTCTTCAATGCTCTCTTGGGATAAAATATTATCCTCAGGAAAAGCAGAGAGAAAACGCTATTTATTATGCTTTGCTTAATACCTTCTTATCATTTTGCCGGGATTTTGACTTCCAGCCGATTACCTCCAGTGCCAGCGGAGAGGCGATGAATATGGATGAATAAGTTCCGAAAATCACCCCTACAAGTAGCGCAAAAGAGAAGCCTCTTAACACTTCACCTCCGAATACGAAGAGAATCAGTACTACAATCAGTACAGTGAGCGAAGTAATAATGGTACGACTCAGCGTATCATTGATGGCACGGTTGTAGTCGGTAAGTATGTCTGACTTACCTTTAAAAGCAAACTCCCTGATCCGGTCAAATACCACTACTGTATCGTTGATAGAGTAGCCGATGATAGTAAGGATCGCCGCAATGAAAACCTGATCTATTTCCAGGTTCAGACCAAATACGCGGGCTATGCCGTAGGCAGAGAACACCATGAGCACATCGTGCGCTAGCGCCACCAGCGCGCCTAGTCCGTACTGCCATTTCTGAAAGCGGATCAGAATATAGAGAAAGATCACAATCAGCGTAAAGATGATAGAATTTTGTGCACCATCTTTGACATCCTGGGCTACTGTGGCACCTACTTTGGTGGAACTGATCACTTCAGGATTTTCGCCTGCAAACTGCTGAAGACCGTTTTCCAGGGCATGCATCACCTGCTTATCAGCATATTCCGAATGATCCTCAGCCAGATAGCTGGTCGTGATTTTGAGCTGCTGCTCCTGGTTGAATGTTTTTACTTCTAAACCAGCGCCCTGAAAATCGTCTAGCATTTCCTCTCTCAACACGGAAGCGGCTACCGGAGAGTCAAAGTTTACGATATAGCTTCTACCCCCCTTGAAGTCTACCCCCAGGTTCAGTCCATTTTGGAAAAAGATACAGGCCATGCCTATGACGATCAGACTGGTAGAGAAAGCATATGCCCACTTTCTTTTTTGTATGAACCGGAAAGATGTACTTTTGAATAATGAGCGGGAAAGTACTGTGTCAAAACTTAAAAGCTTACCTCTTTTTGCCAGAAACTCTATGATCAAGCGGGTAATGAATACGGCAGTAAACAGGGAAGATACAATACCTATCATCATTACTACGGCAAAGCCTTTGATGCTACCTGTACCAAAAGTAAAGAGAATCACCCCGGTCAGAAAAGTAGTCACGTTGGAATCAATGATGGAGCTGTAGGCTTTATCGTAACCTTGCTTAATAGCCTGGAGCATACCTTTACCGTTTCGTAGCTCTTCCCTGATACGTTCAAAGATCAGCACGTTGGCATCTACTGACATACCGATGGTAAGTACGATACCAGCTATACCGGCCAGGGTCAGAGAGGCACTGAACTGGGCCAATACCCCGATGATGAAGAAGACGTTGAATAGCAGGGCGATATTAGCTACCAGACCTCCACTATTATAGTACATAAGCATAAACAACAACACCAGTGAAAGACCAGCCAGCATAGACACAATGCCCTGGGCAATGGTTTCCTGTCCGAGGGAGGGGCCTATTACTGCCTCTTCAATGATCTGCACCGAAGCAGGCATCTTACCAGCCTTCAGAATATTGGCCAGGTCCTGTGCTTCCTCTATGCTAAAATTACCAGAAATAGATGAGAAGCCATTGGGAATTTCTGATTGTACTACCGGAGCAGAATACACCTGATCGTCCAGTACAATCGCAATACGACGACCGATGTTTTCCATGGTCATCTTTTGCCACTTACGGCTGCCCTCTACGTTCATCTGCATTTCGACCGAAGGCTTACCCTGCTCGAGACTCTGCGAAGCATTAATGATGACTTCACCATCCAGACGCTGTACCGGACCTCTACCATCCTTTAGGGCATACAATTCCAGTAAGTCCTGATCCTGCTCAGGTTTCACCTGCCACAGAAACACCACATCATTGGGCAGCAGCTGTGCTTCAGACAGTTCATGCAGTGTAGCGTTGATGATGGCGGTGTCGGCAAGGTTATAGACCAGCCTGTAGTTCTCCTGCGTCAAAGCGAAGATAGGCAGCACATCATTTTGCACAGGGTTATGCTCCAATAGCTGTTGTTCCAGGCCGGTACTATCCTGCTTTACCAGTGATTCGGAAGAAGTCTCCTGTGGATGCTGTAGAGCCCACTGCCGATTCATCTCTTCCAAGTAGGGTAGCATTTCCTCAAGTTCTACTACCTGACGAAAATCCAGTTGGGCAATACCCTGTAATAATTTCCTGACACGCTCGGGATTGTCTACACCGGGCAGCTCTATCTGAATGTGCTCGGTAGCCGGTAGCCTCTGGATATTGGGTTGGGCTACGCCAAATTTATCAATACGGTTGCGAATGATTTCGTAAGATCTATCTACTGCTTCGCTGACCTCTTTTTCAAGATATACCAGCACCTCGGCATCAGAGGACTTACTGGAGATAAACTCCGTATTTCTACTGTTGGCAAAGATGGCACTGAGGGGTACCTCGCTATCCTGCTTTTTGTAAGCCTGATAAAAATGGTCTACAAACGAACCCTTTTCGGATTTGTGCAGGGCTGCGGCTTCCTGCAGTGACTGCTGGAATTCCTTTCCCTGGTAATCATTGGCCAATGCTTTGAATACTTCCAGAGGAGATATCTGCAATACCAGATACATTCCACCCTGTAGATCCAGTCCCAGGTTAAGTTCTTTTTCCTTGATATTTTTATAGGTCAAGGGAAGTCCTAGGAACTTGTACACGGGTTTTTCCCAGACAGAGTCCAGATAATATTGTTTCTTGTCTGTGTCTATCAGACCCTGAGGGGTAGTAGCGTAAGCGTCAGCCCGATGCTGTACGTTTCTGGAAACAAAAGTAAAAGACAAAGAGTATAGGCATATCAACGACACTATGATCGTCAAAATGACAATAAGATTTTTATTCAGCATATTTTTATAACTGATCAATGTATAATAAGAAAGAAAGGTAAGCAGTAGGTATCGGAAAGCTACCTACACTGAGGAATTGATCAGAAACCCTAGGGAGCTAATGCGCTGGTAAAAGAATAGTATGGATTAACCGTGAAGGCGGTTACGAAGAAAGTAGTACAGTTTTGATAAGGAATGACGGGAAGGTCAAAATTTACGAATACCTTATCAACCCAGTATACAATGAAAGAAGCAATTTGCACCCGGCTATTCAGCTCAACAAAAGTGACCTTAGCTCTTGCCTCCTGTTTGAGTTCGGTTATTTCAGAGTCCAGGTGTTTGCCTTCAACATAAGGAGCGGGCAGCCCCATCGCCAAAAGGCTGTGAGCCAGAATTAAGAGGGCAGCGAAAGTACCCAGTATGCTGTTCCTTATATCGTTGAGTTGTATCATTTTGCTTTTATCACGACAATTCTACGAAAAAGTTTAACACCTTGTACATATCTTAAAAATATTTTTTTTTGAAATCATACATACCATAGATTCTTTGGCATGTAATGCTAAACTGAGCACTTTTTACTCTTTTTGGTATCCCTATTGTCCTTTCTTTTTCTAAACCAGAAGTACATGGGTACTCCTGAAAGAATGAGTGATACGCCGATGGCTGCCTCTCTTGGTCGGCTGATAATGGTATTGAAAAAGAATACGATACAGAAGAGCACCATGATGGCTGGCACCAGAGGATATCCCCAGACTTTATAAGGTCGGTATGCATCGGGCATCTTCTTTCTCAAAATAAATACGCCCAGAGTAGTAGCACCGTAGAAAATAAAGACGGCGAAAATAATCATATCAGTCAGCTGATCAAAGGTGCCAGAAAGGACCAGCAGACTCGCCCACATTCCTTGGTAGAGCAGTGAATTAGCGGGAACCTGGGCCTGATTCAGTCGCCCCACTTTGGGGAAGAACATCCCTTCGTTGGCCATTGCATAGTAAGGGCGGCAACTTGCCAGAATGGTAGCATGGGTACAGCCTAAAGTGGTCAGTAAGATAAGCACCGACATAAATAAGGCACCATATGCCCCCCAAACGCTCCTGATAGCCTCAATGGCCGCAATCTTATTGTCTGACTGGTGTATCTGCTGCAATTCAGACACCGGTAACAGTAGCAGATAAGCCGCATTTACCATCAGATAGATCGCAATGACTGATATTACACCTACGGTGATGCCTCGGGGAATATTCTTATGGGCATCTTTGATCTCACCTCCCACATAGCCAATAGCTGCCCAGCCCTGATAGGCCCAGAAAGCTGACATCATAGAGGTAAAAACGAGACTGCCACTGATTTCCTTTCCGTTCTCGGTGCTGAATTGTAACAGGCTACCCAGATTTTGATATCCTTTCCCCAGACCAAAAAGAATGACCACTAAAATACCTCCACCAACCAGTAGTAGTATCACTGTGCTCATCTCCGCTCCGGCTTCGATCCCTTTTGTATTGAGCCAGGTTAGAAGTAAGATAAGTAGTATCGCCGTTAACTTGACACTGAAATCTGCAAAAGGAAAAAAAACGCCTCCTATTCGCACATCCGACCAATCAGCTAGTAAAGGTGGGATGTCTACTACACTATGTAGTGACTGGGCAAAAACATAGGCCAGAGAAGAAATGGCTGCGGTTTGTATGACCGTAAAAGACGACCAGCCAAACATGAAGGAAAAGAAGCGGTTATAAATTTTTTTGTAATAGGCATATTCACCCCCTGTACTGGCCAGCAAACCGGCTACTTCGGCATTGCTTAGGGCCCCAAAAAGGGTAATGATACCTGCCAGTAACCAGCAAAGCAATATCCAGGGGGCCGACTGTAGCTCAAATGCCATAGGGGCTACCTTTTTATACACTCCGGAGCCGATAATATTACTGATGACTACCACTATAACTAACTTGAGCCCCAGAGAACGACTCAACTGATGAGAATTAGGCATTTTTCTTATTCTTAAGTCTGTTTTTCATTATATAAGCGAAATATCTGCGCACCAAAAGCTCACCCTGACAGGGCAAACATATATCAAAAATAGAACCTCATTGAATTCAATTCTAGCTCTCAAAAAAATTATTTTTGGTGATAACACTGTCAAGCCAAAAACAACGTTTAACTTTTACCCAATTCATTAAATTTGGTATTTAATTTGGTAACAATTCTGAAAATAGTTCTTATCATTTGTATCAGCTCATCTTCCATATAGACATGCATGGATATTATTGACACTATCCTTTTAGGTATAGTAGAAGGCATCACTGAATTTCTACCTATCTCCTCAACTGGTCACATGATTTTGGTTTCTTACCTGCTTAAAATAGAGGAAACTGATTTCCTGAAAACCTTTGAGGTATTTATACAACTGGGTGCTATTTCGGCCATTGTGTGGCTTTATGCGCAGCGCCTGCTTAATAACTGGAAATTAATCTTCAAGCTGACCATTGCATTCATACCTACGGGTGTGGTCGGTCTGCTGGCCTATGAGTTTATCAAAACGTATTTGTTTAGTCCTTTGGTGGTAGCGACCAGCTTGTTTGTAGGGGGACTTGTGTTGATACTGATAGACAAAAAAGTAGAAGGGAAGGAAGCGCTGCACGAAGAGACCGCTGCTTTGTCCATCAAAAACGCTCTCATGATCGGGTTTTTTCAGTGCCTGGCGATGATCCCCGGAGTTTCCAGGGCCGCAGCCACTATCATCGGAGGCGTAATGAACGGACTTAATAAAAAACAGGCAGCCGAGTTTTCTTTTCTGTTGGCAGTACCTACCATGTTGGCGGCCAGTGGATATGATCTGTTAAAATCAGAGATCATCTTTACTGACGAACAGATCATCTCCTTGGGCATAGGGTTCATCCTCGCCTTTGGAACTGCCTGGATAGCGATCAAGATTTTTCTGAGGATACTGACAAAGGTCGGGTTCAAATACTTCGGCTACTACAGAGTATTACTCGGATGTGTCTTTTTAGCATGGTATTACTATCAACTTTAGGAGAGCATTCAAACATATACCTTACACTTTATCTGAATATATAGAAATGATAGATCTAATTACTTTAAGGAGGCTTCAAACTGAAGAACTCCCGTCATACTGAAATATATTTTCATCACTTTCCATTCAACACAACTATCTACCTTTTTATAAAAATATGAAATCTATTCCTTTACATGCCCGAATCCTGCTAGGAATGCTGCTTGGTTTGATCTGGGGCATCGGTAGCGTTTATTTTGGTTTGCCGGAAGTTATTTCCAAAGATCTGATACAGCCGATAGGTACAATATTTATCGCCCTGCTCAAGATGGTGGCTATGCCCCTGGTGCTTGCTTCCCTGATTGTGGGGGTAGCGAGCATGAATGATATTCAGAAATTGTCCCGCATCGGTGGGCTTACCCTCGCCATTTATGTATGCACTACCGCTATTGCTATCATGGTAGGCCTTTTCTTGGTAAATTTCATTCAGCCCGGACAGCATTTGCCACAGGATACCCGCGATAACCTGATGCAGCTTTATACCGAAAACGTTACCTCTAATGTAGAAAGCGCATCCCAGGTAGAAAATCAGTCTTTACTTCAGCCGCTGGTGGATATTGTACCGGAAAACCTGTTTGAAGCCCTGACTACCAACACCCAGATGCTTCAAGTCGTCTTTTTTGCTATGCTGTTTGGTATTGCTCTGGTCAAAATGAACAACGCGAAGAAAGAAACCGTGGTAAATTTTTTTGACGGAGTAAATGATGCCATTATTACAATCGTAGATTTCATTATGCTTCTGGCTCCGCTGGGAGTTTTTGCCCTGATCAGCAACTTGATCGTGGAGGTAGCCGGAGATGATATCACCAAGGCGATTGACTTGTTGATGAGTCTGATGTGGTATAGCGCTACGGTGATCCTGGGCTTGCTGGTGATTCTTTTAGGCGTTTATCCTGCTATCTTTCTTTCTGTTACAAAAATTAGCTACAAATCCTTTTTTAAGAGTATCAGGCAAGCACAGTTACTTGCATTTACCACCAGTTCAAGCAATGCAACTTTGCCACTTACCATTAAAAACTGTGAGGAAAACCTGGGCATTTCCAGGGAAGTAAGCAGTTTTGTTCTGCCGCTCGGAGCAACGATCAATATGGATGGTACCAGCTTGTACCAAGGTGTAGCAGCAGTTTTTATCGCGCAGGCGCTCAATATAGATTTATCTCTGGGTGATCAGCTCTTGATACTATTGACCGCCACCCTTGCCTCCATTGGTACGGCAGGTGTACCGGGCGCTGGTATAGTCATGCTTATCATTGTACTGGAAGCGATTCATGTACCGGTGGCGGGTATTGCATTGATCCTGGCGGTTGATCGTATACTTGATATGTGCAGAACGGTGGTTAACATTACCGGTGATGTCACCGTAGCTGCGGTCATAGATAGTATAGAACTAAAGAGGAAGATTAAGGATAAGATTCATCCTCAGGCTAAAGTGTCTGCCTAGACATTGAAATTTACTAGATTCAATTCCTTGTCATAGTTTTTATTAACTCTTGACAGGCTTTATCTGACCCATTGCTCATTATCTGGTATAAGTAATATCATTTGATGGGCATCTGATTTTATGAGTGTAGCCTTTATGTCGTATAGTATACTCTAATGTTGATCTCTCACCAAACGAGGTTCTGCAAAATCTATAGTTATAAATTTAGCCTGAAAAACTTCTTCTCCCTCTATCGGTTGAATGTCTATTTTTACATCTTTCTTTCTACCATACCACTGGGATAATAAGCAGCGCTTGGAGAAAATTATTTTGTGGATATAACAGACTTAGAGCATGTTTAAATTTTGAAAAGAGCAGGTCAGGACGTAAACTTTGGGTCAACCAAAACTCAAAAGTTTATG
>NZ_JBBPHP010000063.1:0-27863 GCF_038039535.1 Catalinimonas locisalis
GGTGCTCTGGCAGAATTGCCAAATTGTAATTCAAAGATTAGCTTGAAACAAAAGCAAATTTTTAAACATGCTCTAAAGCATTTTTCTCCACGCATCAATTCTTCTCTCTTTTTCTGAAAAAAATTTTCATCTTCTCTGTAACTTTCCTTCTACTCGCTTGTCTTGCCCATGAATATGCTACTTGAAGAGTTTAAACATAGCGTCCTCCCTGTCAAAAATAAGCTTTACCGCTTTGCCCTGCGCTATCTGGGCAATGAGGATGAAGCCCAGGATGTAGTGCAGGAAGTACTCATCAAAGCCTGGGACCGGCGCGCAGACCTGCATCTCTACCGGAGTGTGGAAGCCTGGTGTATGAAACTTACCCGTAACATTTCACTCAATAAGCTGAAGTCCGGACACTACAGTAAAACAGAGGTACTGGAAGAGGAACTGACTTTTACCTATCAGTCTCAGTCACCTTACGAAAGTACTGAAACACAGGATGTGCTGAGCAACTTACAGCGATTTATGCAACAGCTACCACCCTTGCAAAAGCAGGTCTTGCAGTTGCGTGATGTAGAAGGCTACTCTTATGAGGAAATCAGCGAAGTCCTGAATGTCAGCCTGGGACAAGTCAAAATCAATTTATTCAGGGCTAGACAAAGTTTGAAAAAGAATCTGCAAAGCATCGATGCATATGGAATTACAAAAAATTGAACAACTGCTGGACAAGTACTGGGACGGAGATACCAGTCTGGAAGAAGAGCAGGTACTGCAAAATTTCTTCACAGAGGAAGAAGTACCTGAGCATCTACAAGGCGTGGCAACACTGTTCCGGAAATTCAAAACTGACCGTCAGTTCAAAACCCTGGATGATGATTTTGATGAAACTGTTATCCATACAATAGAGAAATCAAGTGCTAGCTGGAGCTTTAGAACACTTTTAAGAATTGCAGCCGCAGTGACCTTATTGTTGCTCTCTGTCTTTCTGGTAAAAGATTATACTACCGAACAGGCAGAAGAAAGGGCTGAAGCATCAGAAAAGATTGAAAACGTTTCTGAGGACCCAAAACTGGCTTATGAACAGACCAAGCAGGCACTTTTACTCATCTCAAGCATGATGAATGAGGGGACTCAACACCTGGAAAAATTAGAAAATTTTAGTGAAGCACAAGAAAAAGTTAAAGAAAACACATTATGAAATGGCCTGACACAAATTTTTGAAGGGCATTCCATTTTACCATTAAAAAACATTTAAATGAAAAAGCTTATCATAACCATCATCGCTATGCAACTGCTTGCCTTTGGTGTGCAGGCACAAAACTCAGCCATAGCCTCTCTGTTTGACAAATACGCTGATAATGAAGACTTTACCAAAGTAAGTATCAACAGCAAAATGTTTGACCTCTTTACCGAGTTTGAACCTGATGACCCTGACACCAAAGAAATGGCCAATGCCATAAGCAAACTCAAAGGACTGAAAATTTTGGCTGCGGATAGCGTTGGTAATGCACAGAAGTACTATAAGGAAGCCAAAGCCAGCATCCAGAAAAGTAATTTTGAAGAGTTGATGTCTATCCGCGACGGCAAAGACGATATGATCTTCATGATACAGGAAGAAGGCGGAAAGATCAGCGAACTGCTGATGCTGGTGGGGGGTGACTATAAATTTGTAGCTATGAGTCTCTTTGGTGAAATAGATCTCAAGCAAATCTCCAAGCTTTCCAAAGGCATGAAAATCAATGGCATGCAGTACCTAGAGAATATAGATGAAAAGAAAGGAAAGCAGTAAATGATTAATGGTAGGTATTTGACTAGTCAAATACCTACCATTAATCTTATGGATGCAACAACACAACCCAAACCAAGATGAAAGTTCTTTTGATGACAGCATTGACCCTAATTTTTTGTCTGGAAAGCCATGCCCAAAGTAAAACGGTTGCTCGCTTTTTAGAGAGCCATCCCCCCAGCACTTCGTTTTATTTTTACCCCAGTACGCTGCGCATGATCAACCGGGAGAATAATCCTGATTATCAGCGGCTGGTCCGCAATATTGAAAAACTCAGCTTCCTAACGTTTGAGAAGAAGAGCGCAAACCTTAGTAGTTCGGATTTTCAAAAACTTAAAGATGAATTAGCTTCTGAGAAGTTTGAAGAGCTATTTACTATGGATGATAAGGGAAACCATATTTATGTGTACGCTCTCGGTGATGATCCTGAAGCCTACATTTCAGTGGTGGAAAGTGACAGTTCACTCATGCTCTTTGACATGCAGGGCGCACCTCATCTGCCTTCCCTGATGAAGCTGATCCAAAGTGATTTCAATTTTGGAAAGGTGGCAGAATTGTCTGGCCAGTTTTTTAAAGATAAAGATCAGGAAGAGGTAAAAAATCAACCGAAATGAGCGTGAATAAGATATTATCCATACAGGATTTGCACAAACGCTACGGCAAAATACATGCGGTCAACGGACTTTCTCTGGAAGTAGAAGAAGGTTCGGTTTTCGGCATTTTAGGTCCTAACGGAAGTGGCAAATCTACGACTCTCGGTATCCTGCTGGATGTAGTTGCTAAAGACAGCGGCAGCTTCCAATGGTTTGGTCAGCCACCTTCTACTGAAGTACGCAAACAGATCGGAGCCATCCTGGAGACTCCCACTTTCTACCCTTACCTCTCAGCCGTTCAAAACCTGAAAGTCGTAGCCAAAATCAAAGACGTGGATTTTGGCAGAATTGAGGAGGTACTGAAAACCGTGGGACTGCTGGAACGCAAGGATGATCCTTTTAAGCATTATTCTTTGGGTATGAAACAGCGACTCGCCATTGCTTCTGCCCTACTCGCCGATCCCAAAGTAATGATCCTGGATGAACCTACCAATGGACTGGACCCACAGGGCATCGCTGAGATTCGTCAGCTGATCATAGAAATAGCCAGACGAGGAAAAACGATCATCCTTGCCAGCCACCTGCTGGATGAGGTGCAGAAAGTATGCTCTCATTTTGCGGTACTTAAAAAAGGCAGAAAAATCTATAGCGGTAGTGTGGCGGACGCGCTTCACGGCTCTGATACCGTAGAAGTAGCCGCTGCCGATATGGAGCAGTTACAACAGATTGCTGCTGAATTTCCTCATGTCAAAGGCATGGTACGGGAAAACGGTCATCTGAAATTGCAGTTGGATCAATCACAAAACAGCAGTGATCTCAATCGGTTTCTGGTGGAAAAAGGAATCATCCTCTCCCACCTTTCGCAGCAGACCAAAAGCCTGGAAAAACAATTTTTAGAACTCTTAGCCTCATCCGATGAATAGATTACTCACCATAGAATGGCTCAAGCTTAAGCACTATCGCCCGTTCTGGATTCTGACCGGCTTGTATTTTCTGGTGCTGGCACTGGTATGTTCCAGTGTGATGCTTTACCTGGAATACCTGGAAAGTCGCGGAGCCTCCTTTGAAGGCTTAAGCCCTGCGATGATTCCCTTTTACGACTTTTCTGACATTTGGCACAACATTACCTATCTGGCCACTTTCTTCAAGATCTTTCTGGGCTTCATCGTAGTCATTTCCATCTGTAATGAGTGGAGCTTTCGTACCATCCGGCAAAACATCATTGATGGTCTGGACAAATGGGAGTTTCTGGCTTCCAAACTGATCATCATTTTTCTGCTGGCGCTGGTCAATGTGCTTTTTGTGTTTGTAATGGGTATGATACTCGGCACCATCTACTCTCCCGTACAAGGGATAGACGTCGTTTTCCAGAATTTTGAGTTTGTACCTGCATACTTTCTGGATGTCTTTGCCTTTCTTACCTTTTCTTTGTTTGTAGGCATGCTCATCAAGAAAACGGGTTTTGCTATTGTATTGCTTGCGCTTTATGGATTATTCATTGAGCCAATTGGTGTCTTGATCCTTTCCAATGTGTATGAGCAATATTCTTTTTATGAATATTTACCGATAAGAGCGATAAATAAGCTCATTAGCTTTCCCTACATCAAATATGCTTTCCAGGAAGTGAAGGACTACCTGGTATGGCATGAAGTTTTACTGGTGCTGGCTTATTGCGTCCTCTTTGTTTTCCTGAGCTTCCGCATGCTCAAGACAAGAGATGTAGCGTAGCGCAGAGACTGGGGGTTAGAGATTAGGGATTGGTTTCTTGACAAAATCAATCCCTAACAGTTTAATCGTTCAGTCATTGATACACTTCAGGCTAAATCCTCCATTTTCACTTCAGGTATATCCTTCTGCGCTATATGCTTTAGAGGTTGATCACTTTTTCTGTTATACTGATAACCTTCATCCGTCAGAGGCCATAACATGGGGGCTAAAAACATAATGGTTGCCTGATAACCCTGTAAAGTAGCAGCCAGATTGCCTGTAGCTTTGGAAAGCGCCGCTTCATTTTCAATTTCAAAAGGTCCCTGAAAATCTTTTTCTTTCAATACATCTACAAAAGCCCTCCAGTCCATACTGTCAGAACCGCCAAAACCGGGCAGCATGGCTTCATAATTATGCCTGTCCCACTCATGATCAGGAAGTGGCACTCCCGCTTTTTCTGCTAAGGATTTGTCTACCTGCTGTACCGGATACATTCCGCCCCAGTGTATTTGCTTGGCGTTGATCAGATTACGGGTAGCTTTTACATGCACCCGCTTCACCCTTTGCATATCAGTGGCTTTGATCACCTCTACCGGATCAGTGTGCTGCCATACATCATGCGAAGGGTCATAAATTTCACCATGGGCTTTGCTGGGGATCATGGCATACATCAGTTTACGTGCAGCCAGAACTCCGGTCAGATTGTTATAAGTGCTGGTATATGCTGCTGAACGCCAGCCTTCCATCGGACAGTTTTCGTATATGACCGTTACCCCCAGGTCTTCTGCATACTTGATGATAGGCGTAAATACCTTTTGATAGCGATCCAGATTCTTTTGAAACCCATTTTCCTGATTGCCTAATTCATGATTGTATCCTACAAAAGTACCTACAGTAACATCATTTTCATCACCTCCCAGCAAATGTGCAATTCTGATGAGACGCAGTAAATGATTCTGGTTTTTTAGCTGCTGTTCAGTGTCTCCTCCAATACAGTTTTCAAAAGCCCCGACAGAAACTTTCAGGCCTGCTTCATTAAAGGCATCAATTACTTTTCTGGCTGATTCCATGTCAAAGCTTTCATAATCCAGATGAGTAGCCACATGATCAGTACGGGTACCATCTCGCCGGAAAACACAAAGATCCACACCCTGCGCACCTACTTGCTTTGCTTTTTGTATCACCTCTGAAAAGCTTAAACTATCCAAAGCAGAACTCATTACCCAAATCGGATTATTCATATGTACTATATTTTTGATTGATGAATATTAGTAAAACATACATTGTGCATAATAACACAAGAAAATCATCATTTCAAACTTTAATAAACCATCCAGAAAAGCGAAAACCAGAAAATGATAAAGCCATGCACCAAGAAAATTAAGTAAGATTCTATTCAAAATTTTATAAGAAAGAAGTCAAATGTTTTATAACTTGGAAAAGTTTTGATGAGCGTGTGGGCATAGGCATTCATAAATTTCCATAAAATTTTCATGTCCAAATCATGAAACGACTTATTCTTTTTTCCTTCTTTCTCCTGTTTTGCGGCTTCAGCTTATTTGCTCAGCAAATGGAAAAAATAAATAGTCTCGTTTCACAACTTGAACTATCTTCTGGTAAAGAAAAAATTAATTTGCTCAACCAGATCGGTTGGGAGTACCGACTATCTTATCCTGATAGCACTTTATCCTATTGCCAAAAAGCAATTGATTTTAGTAAACAGTTTAATACCCAGTATGGTATTGCTCAGGCAAAAAACTATATGGGTATTGCCTCAATATATCAGGGAAAGTTTTCAGAGTCATACATTTACCATAAACAGGCATTATTTGAAGCTAAAGCCACCAAAGACTCTGCTCAGATTGCCCATGCTTACAATAGTTTGGGAAGGCTTTTTTTCTCCCAGGGAGACCAGATTGAGTCCTATAAATTTTACCATAAGGCCCTTAAAATTTTTGAAAGCATAAATGACACTCAGGGAGCAGGTTATTGTTATAAAAGTCTGGCACAATTGTACTCACTTCGTAATGAGTATGAAAAGGCAGAAGAAATGCTTCAAAAAACGCTGATCATACGCAGAAATCTTCATGATAGCCGGGGTATGGTCTCTGTGTATGAAGAGCTTGCCAGTGTTTCACAAAAACAATCTGATTATTCACGAGCACATAATTATCTCCAACAAGCTAAGCAAATCAGCACTGCTGACGATGATCAAATCAGTGTAGCAGAAATTGATCTGAGCATGTCTAGCCTCTATCTTGAGCAGAACAAATATCAAAAGGCCCTCCTGACCAGCCTGGCAGCGCTAACAATTGCACAAAATGTAAACAATCAACAACTGTTGACCAATATCAACTTACTGCTTGGCAAAATTTATCTTCATAAAGGAAACCTATATACTGCACGTCAGCACCTGGAAAAAGTGATTGAGTCGGCTGAGCAAGCCAAACTTCTGGATGCCCTTACTGAAACTCACTACTATCTTGCTCAGGTTTATGAGCAATTAGAAGCTTATCAGAAGGCTCTTTTCTTTCATCGAAAATACATTAACTATAAAGATTCGCTCTTCAATGTAGAAAAAGCTAAAAACATGGAGCGAATGGAAACCCGCCTTCTGCTTAGTCAAAAAGAATACGAATATAATTTGCTAGAAGCATCTGCCGCCCAGCAAGAATTTACACTTAGACAAGAGCGTAGTAAAAATGTTGCCCAGAGCATTATTATCGTTCTCATTCTCACACTCTTATCTGTGGCAGTCATATTTTATAATCGCAGTAAGAATCAGAATAGATTACTGGAAATTCGTAAAAGCAAAATTGAACGGCAGCATAAAGAAATCAGCTTTCAGAATGAAAAAATAAGTGAACAGTATTTACAACTGGAAGCCCAGAACAAGAAGCTAAAGCAACTCAACCAGGAGAAAGACACCCTCATGAATATGGTGGCCCACGATCTGAAGTCACCTCTAAACCGTCTATCCGGTCTTTCAGACTTATTGTTATTACCTGGACAGGACCATGATGAACGTGAAAGATATGTCTCACTGATCAAAGAAACCTCACAGGAAGGAGTAAATCTGGTTAAGGACCTTTTGGATATGAATGCTTTTACCAATACTTTGGGTGTTAATTTTGCCGAAATCAACCTCAAGGTATTTCTGGATGAACAAGCTAAAACGCATCTGTCGGGTGCCAAATCCAAAAATATCAATCTGCAAGTTCATTGTGATACCAATATTATTTTCCGTTCAGATATCATATACCTTTCCCGGATATTGGATAACCTGCTTTCTAACGCTATCAAGTATTCTTTTACCAAAACCACAATTTTTATAGTTGGTGAGCAGGTTGATAGAGAGCATATCGTGATTAAGGTTAAAGATCAGGGGCCTGGCTTTAGTCCTGAGGATAAAAAACATCTTTATAAAAAGTTTACTAAGCTTAGTGCCCGACCTACCAGCGGAGAAAGTTCGCATGGATTAGGCCTGGCAATAGTAAAAACATTGGTAGACAAGATGCAGGGGAGTATTGAGTTAGAAAGTGAAACTGGAAAAGGTAGTCAGTTTATTCTTACTTTTCCTGCAAATGAGAAAGTGAATATTTAATGTTATTTACCTCCCTCATACTTGTAGTTAACTTTACCACTTGCTACCGTCATGAGTACCTTCACCTGTCTAATGTTTGCAGGCTTGATTTTTATATTATTTTGGTCAATCACTACCAGATCAGCAAGTTTACATGTTTCCAAAGTATTCTTAATATTCTCAATGAAGCAAAAGCAGTATTGATAGTATAAGCTTTTAACGCTTCTTCCATTTTTATTTTTTGCTCTGGTTTCAGGCTCAAGTGTCTTTGCAAAATCTATGATTTTGATAATGAAAACTTCTGGAGTAGCAGTGTCTCAGGTTTACTGATGGTAAACAAAAACCAAAAGTGATAATATACCGTGGGTGTCAATCTAACCAGGGGCCACAAATCCTTTTTTTAAATCAATAATGCTGGTACTATCTCCAAAATAGGCTTCGCCCTTAGCCTGATTCCCAGTAGCAAGAATGGTATCCTTGCTGATCACTTTTGCTCTGGCAGTAACAACAATTCAATCAAAAAATAGAGTATAAAATTATATAGATATAATTCACAAACATAGATTTTGGATACACTTTATACAACACATAGGCAGGGCTGTGCTATTAAACTCCACCATTTGTAGATTTTAAATTCTGATTCCTCTATATTTTAAAACTGACAACCAATTTTTTGGTTAAATACACTATTAAATGCCATAAAACCTTTACCCTCAGTATGAAGAGCCATAAAATCAGCCGTCGCAACTTCAACAAAACATTCACTGCCAGCTTAGGAGGAATTACCCTCTCTCCGCAACTGGCATTAAATAATTCATCTTTTTGGAAAGAGCAACAAAACAGAAAGCTTGGCATTGCCCTGGTAGGATTGGGAAGCTATAGTACTGGTCAGCTGGCACCAGCGCTTCAGGAGACCAAAAACTGTTATCTGGCTGGAATAGTAACCGGCACTCCTGCCAAAGAAAAAGTGTGGAAAGAGAAATATGACATTCCCGAAAAAAATATCTACAACTACGAAAATTTTGATAGCATTGCAGACAATGAAGATATAGACATTGTTTATGTTGTGCTTCCCAACGCTATGCATGCTGAATATACTATTCGGGCTGCTCAGGCAGGCAAACATGTCATCTGTGAAAAACCCATGGCAATCACATCCGAAGAATGTCAACAAATGATAGATGCCTGTAATAATGCTGATGTAAAATTGTCCATCGGATATCGTCTTCATTTTGAACCTCACAACCAGGAAGTTATGCGGCTGGGTCAAAACAAAGTGATGGGTGACATTAAATTTATTGATTGTGGTGCAGGATATATAATGGGAGATAACTGGGATCAATGGCGACTGAAAAAAGAACTTGCTGGAACAGGTGCGTTAGGTAATATGGGTGTATACGCTATTCAAGGTGCTCTCTACACTGTGGGAAAAAACCCTATTTACGTACGTGCCCAGGAATTTAAAACGATGCCTGAGAAGTTTAAAGAGGTTGATGAGACAGTTACTTTTCAATTTGAGTTTCCCAGCGGAACAGTAGCCAACTTACAAACAAGTCATAATGCAAGCACCAACCGATTGTACGCCTCCTGCAAAAACGGATGGTTTGAGCTTAACCCTTTTTCACCTTATGGAGGTATCAAAGGCAGTAGCAGCAATGGCCCCATTGAATACCGACAAGTAAATCAACAGGCCTTACAGATGGATGACTTTGCGGATTGTATTTTGAATAATAGAAAAACTCCTGTCCCCGGTGAGATGGGCATGCGAGATGTGCAGATCATTGAGGGAATTCTCCAATCTATTGATACTGGTGAGAAAGTGATGCTTAACAACTTGGCTTATTAATGAACCAACTGAAAAACTAATTGGATGAGTGCAGTAATAGTAAGGATCAGGACTGATGATGTCGTCAGACTTTCACCTACATTTTGAGGAAAAGCTCAGCATTTTGGCACAACTGTTAGTAACTGTGAAATATTTTATACTTTTTTTTGAAAATTTATTACAGGCTAAAAGCTAAGTTGTTCAGTATAAATCATTTAAATAGAGAATATCATTTTTTAAAAATGAGAGAATAAAATACCCTTTATTTTAAAGTTACTGTAAAGGTAGTTGCAGTATGATATAAAAATACCAACAATTATGTATGTACACTAACATACTCATGATTTCAAAAAGGTTAATATTCGGGGTAAATGATAACAATCTGCCTGATTTTCAAGTAGTTTAAGTAAAGTAAGTGTTGCATATTTCAATATATTTTTCTCTAAATTTGGGACATCACTTAACCAACAGTAATGTTTGACTAAAATCCGTTTTACAATGGCTAAAACCACAAAGACCACAAACTCTACTACAGCGAAGAAAGAGTCAGCTCCTAAGAAGGGCCCTGTTTCTGCTAAAAGTACTGACGCTCCTAAAAAGGCCGCTCCTGTTAAGAAAGCAGCACCAGCTAAAAAGGCAGCACCCAAGAAAGCAACTGCTAAATCTGATCCTGCATTGAAACTTGAAAAAGCCTGCAAAGATGCAGCTGCTAAATTCCAATCCTTAGATGGTGAAAAATACAAAGAAATTCAGGAGAAGCTTGAATGGTGTATAGGAAGCTATAACTATGACAAAAATCCTGAAGGTTTAGTACAATATGGAAGCCAGGCTTCAAATCTGCTAAAAGAAGCGAGAAAAGAAAATCCTAAGAAAGTTTCTAAGAAACTAGTGGATGATCTTGATAAAGCTTTATCAGGCTTCTAATCCCTACATTTTGTCTGATTAAAAGATAGACTCCATTGTACATTTATATCCCCCCAAATCAATTTCACTAATTTTCACCACCATAGTGAGCTTGTTGCTCGGGAGTTCTGCCCGATAACCAACATAAATATTGTGTAGATGGTTAGCTTCTTTTGATTACCAGAACTAAATGTTATAAAATCTAAGTAAGAGCTACTCAATGGAGTAGCTCTTTTTTTATCCCACTTGTATATTTTTACTTTTTGGAGTATCATCGTAGCTTACCTAAACCTAGCCAAAATCCGATGACATCCAGACTTTTACTCTGTTTTTTATTTCTGCTTTACTCAACCATTTTACTGGCGCAAGTAGAAGTACCACGTGCTCCTGAAAGAACGGAGGGCGAGGGTTCGTTTGAGCAGTTGATCATTCGTGGGGCTACCCTGATCAATGGAGCAGGCTCGCCGCCTATTGGCCCGGTAGATGTAGTGGTGGAAAATAACCGCATCACTTCCATCAAAACTGTTGGTTACCCCGGGGTTGAGATTGATGAAAGCAAACGCCCTAAAGCTATTGAAGGTGCCAAAGAAATAGATGCCAGCGGCATGTACTTACTTCCAGGATTCATTGACATGCACGGTCACATCGGAGGCCTTGGGCAGGGCACTCCTGCTGAGTATGTATTTAAGCTATGGATGGCTCATGGCATTACGACCATACGTGATCCTTCCTGCGGTAACGGATTGGAATGGGTACTGGATCAGAAAACAAAAAGCGATAACAACCAGATCACTGCTCCCCGCATAGAGGCCTATTCTTACTTTGGTCAGGGATTGGAGAATGGAGTAAACTCACCGGAACAAGCCCGGACCTGGGTACAATCTATCGCTGAAGAAGGTGCGGATGGTATCAAGTTTTTTGGAGCCCGTCCCGACATTATGGAAGCTGCTTTGGATGAAGCTAAAAAATTTGATTTGCGATCTGCCTGCCATCATGCGCAACTCAATGTAGCCTGGCTCAATGTACTCAATACCGCCCGCATGGGTCTGACCAGTATGGAGCACTGGTATGGCTTACCCGAAGCTCTTTTTACCGATCGTACCATTCAAAACTATCCGGCGGATTACAACTACCAGAATGAGCAACATCGTTTTGGCGAAGCCGGTAAGCTTTGGGAACAGGCTGCTGAGCCTTATTCCGATAAATGGAATGCAGTAATGAATGAACTGATTGCACTGGATTTCACCATTGACCCTACCTTCAATATTTATGAAGCCAACCGTGACCTCATGCGTGCTCGTACTGCTGAGTGGCATCAGGATTATACGCTGCCATCACTCTGGGATTTCTTTAAGCCTAGCCGTATCTCACATGGCTCTCACTGGCATGATTGGGGTACCGAAGAGGAAGTCAACTGGAAGAAAAATTATGAACTTTGGATGACTTTTGTCAACGAATACAAAAATCGTGGTGGGAGAGTAACCACTGGTTCCGACTCAGGTTTTATCTACCAGACTTATGGATTCGCATACATCCGTGAACTTGAATTACTTAGAGAAGCAGGCTTTCATCCATTGGAAGTAATTAGAGCAGCTACACTTAAAGGAGCTGAAGCTTTGGGTAGGGCGGACGAATTAGGCTCTATAGAAGTAGGTAAGCTCGCTGACATGATTCTGGTAGAAGAAAACCCGCTTGCCAACCTGAAAGTGCTTTACGGAACAGGTGCCGTAAAACTGAATGACAGCAATGAAGTACAGCGTGTAGGTGGTGTAAAATATACAATAAAAGATGGGGTAGTGTATGATGCCAAAAAACTACTTGCTGATGTAAAAGCGATTGTGGATGAAGCCAAAGAGAAAGAAGGAATTACTGAACTTGCCCAACCTGGTGCAGGCGAATAAATCAAATTCAGCAAAAAAGAAAAGTGGGATACTTACTACTCCCACTTTTCATCAACTCAAATTCTGTATTTCTTTAAACTTCTTTCCGCAAAACCTCCAGAGGAGGGTTGTTGACAATCTCCCTGCTGTTTGAAAGTCCGATCAGTACTGTCAATCCGGTGATGATAAAATAAGTGAGTACCACTGGAAGTATCGTAGGTGAGAATGGAGTTTCAAAGCTGAACTGTGCCAGCACCCAACTGGCAATCAGCGCAATGATCACTCCGGTAAACGTAGCCAGACTGCCCAGGAAGAAATATTCCAGCGCATTAATATTCAGTATTTGTCGGCGACTTGCGCCAATCGTTCTGAGCAGCACACTCTCCTGTATACGTTGAAACTTACTGATAATCACCGAACCTATTAGCACGATAATTCCCGTGATGATACTGAAAAAGGCCATAAAGCGAATTACAAATGACACCTTACTCACAATTTCATCAATGGTCTTTAAGATTAATTGCAGATCTATGACCGAAACATTGGGATACTCCTTCACTACGGCTTGCTGATAGGTCGCTGCCTTTTGATTGGACTCCACCCGGGTGATCAGTACATGAAATTTAGGAGCCTGTTCCAAAACGCCTGTTGGGAAAACTACCAGAAAGTTTGTCTGTACACGCTGCCAGTCTACTTCCCGGATACTGCCCACATAAGTTTCAATAATTGCACCCTGCACATTGAAAGTCACTTTATCTCCAATATCTACTTCCATATCTTCAGCAATGTCATCCTCCAATGAAACCCATACCGTATCCTGAGGAGAATCTACACTTCCCCTCCATTTACCTTTAGTAATGGTTTCTGATTCGGTAAGACTATCCCGATAGGTCACCCGGTATTCACGATTCAACACCCAGCCCCGAATGTGCTGAGAAGTATCTTCTCTGATCTCTGGTACTGTCATACCTTTGATGGCGTGCATACGCATGGAAACTATAGGGACTCTTTGTAAAATTGGCAGATCATAAGATTGGGTAAGTTCTACCAGAGATTCTTCCTGATCATCCTGAATATCAAAAAGTACCATATTAGGCTGATCATCTTTAGCAGTAAGCTCAACCTTCTCCAGCAAAAGATTTTGCACGAAGAATAGCGTACTGATCAGCGCAGTTCCCAATCCAATCGTTACAATCAAAATCAAAGTCTGATTATTAGGGCGATAGAGATTTGACAGACTTTGCCGCCATACATAATGCCAGGTAGATGGAAAGTACTTTTTCACCGCCCACATCATCAGCTTGGCGATTCCCCCCAGGAGTAAAAATGCCACTACCACACCAAGCGTAAAAAGTGCAGCTTCTTCCCATTCTCCCAATTGGAAATAGGAGAAGATACCCACAAACACAACGACCAAGCCTATAATGATTAATTGCAATGGATCACTACCTTCGCTTTCTTCATGGGATGCACGGATGGTACGCAGTGGTGAAATTTTTCGTATGGAAATCAGTGGTAACAGCGCAAATAGTATGGAAATGATCAGCCCTATCAGCACGCCCTGAATAATAGCTGGCCAGGAAATGCTAAGGTTCACTTCTACTGGTAAGAGCCCGGCAAATATCTCAGGTAGAACGAATTGTATACTTGCTCCCAAAGCTGCTCCGAGGATAGACCCCAGTAGCCCCATGATAATAATTTGCGTAAGGTAAATACCAAATCCATATTTACCCTTTCCTCCAAGACATCTCAGAATGGCTACTGAAAGCAGCTTTTCACGCACATAAATATGTACCGCACTGGCCACGCCAATACATCCCAACAAAAGCGCTACAAATGCTACCAGGTTTAAGAATCCGGTCAGATTCTCGTAGGTTTCACCTATCTCTTCTTTGCGTTCTTCTACATCATCAAAGCGGAGGTCTGCTTTGTCCAGAAACGGCTCTATGGTTTCATTCAGCAGTGCAGTAACATCCGTGCCCTCAGGAAATTTTAGGTACAGCTTATAATTCAGCCTGCTGCCTTTCTGCAACAAGCCGGTTTCTTCCAGGTATTCCATAGGAATGTAAACCGGAGGCGCCACAGTAGCAGTGATTCCGGGTTGTCCGGGCACCTTGTTGATTCTTCCTTCCAGCAAGAAAGTAAGCTCTCCAACTTTGATAGAATCTCCGGGTTCAGCATTATATTGAAGCATCAGGGTGTTATCCGCCAGAGCTTTGAGTTGTCCACGGAATTCTCTGCTGGCAGAGAGTGGCTCGGTTTCTATATCTCCATAATAAGGATATTCTCCTTCCAAAGCTCTTACCTGAACTAAGCGGGTACCGTCATTCTTAGGAAAAAGCACCATAGAAGCAAAGCTCACTTCTCGGGATTGTTCCGCTCTTAAAGAATCAAAAAACTGAACGGTTGAGTCAGGAATGGGTTGGCGACTTTCTACCACCAGATCAGCACCCAAAAGAGCTTTGGCTTCACCTTCAATATCCTGCTGGAGATTGTCGCTAAATGAATTGATCGCTACCAGGGCAGCGATTCCCAAGACGATACTGCTAATGAAAAGCAGTAACCTTGAGCGATTTTTGCGGCTATCCCGCCATGCCATTTTAAGTATCCAGGAGAAACTGGGCTTTTGCTCACTCATAATAGGGTTGGTTATTTTTCTTTCAACTGGTCAACTTCCTGAGCTTTTACCTTCAGGTCGCTCTCTACGATCTTTCCGCCTTTAATGCTTACAATCTGCTGCGTTTTTCTCGCAAGATTCATATCGTGGGTCACCAGTACAAGGGTGGTTCCGGCATCACGGTTGAGGTCAAAAATCAGCTGCTCAATATGTTGGCCTGTTTCTTCATCCAGGTTACCGGTAGGTTCATCGGCAAATAATATGGCCGGACTATTGGAAAAAGCCCGGGCGATAGAAACTCTCTGCTGCTCACCACCGGAAAGTTGAGTGGGAAAGTGATCTTTACGAGCTGCCAATCCTACTTTATCTAATAAGTCAACTGCTATTTTACCAGCATTTTTTTCACCTCTAAGCTCTAGGGGTACCATCACATTTTCCAACGCGGTCAGGGTAGGCATCAGGTTAAAATTCTGAAAGATAAAACCTACATATTTTCCCCTCACCTCCGCTCTTTGATCTTCATTGAGCTGATCCAGCGTGATTTCATTCAGAATGACCGAGCCCGAACTGGCACGGTCTAAACCTGCACAGAGGCCTAGTAAGGTGGTTTTTCCACTGCCGGAAGGCCCTACAATAGCACAGGTATCTCCCTTTATAATTTCCAGATTTACTTGATCCAATACAGTCAGTTGATGATCTCCGCTGCGGTAGGTCTTGCTAAGGTTTTTTACTTTCAGAATTGATGACATAAAATATTATGCTTAATTGCGAGATTTAACTATTGTGCTGCCGTATAAGTTATCAGAACATAAATTATTACTTAGCTCGTAACGTCCTTTTACTTATGTTGACAAAAAACTTGATATATTATTGTACAAAGAAGAATGTCCAAGCACTCCTATTGAGTACGGCTATTTCCCTCCTGCTGTTATCCTGCGGCCAAAAAGAGGAACAAAACAATTCAGCAACATCTGCTGAGCAAGCTCCTGAGGAAAATGTTGAAAATACAACAAAAAGCGAGGATAAGAAAGTTATTCTGTTTTTTGGCAATAGCCTGACTGCAGGCTATGGTCTGGAACCCGAAGAGGCCTTCCCTGCCCTGATCCAGAAAAAGCTGGATTCGCTAAATCTTGATTACCAGGTGGTAAATGCCGGTCTGAGCGGAGAAACAACCGCCAGTGGTGATTCCCGCCTGGAATGGGTACTGGAGCGGCAAAATGTTGACATTTTTGTATTGGAATTAGGAGCCAACGACGGGCTCAGGGGTATTCCTACCGAAGAGACCAATCGTAACCTTCGCTCCATGATTGATAAGGTAAAAGACGCAAATCCAGAAGCCAAAATTATTCTGGCTGGCATGATGGTTCCTCCTAATATGGGGCCTGAATATTCTCAACGTTTCCAGGAACTATATCCCACTATCGCTGAAGAAGAGAATGTAATGCTGATTCCATTTTTGTTACAGGATGTCGCCGGTGAGACAGAACTCAACCAGGGCGATGGGATTCACCCCACCGCTGAAGGGCAAAAAATTGTAGCCAACAATGTCTGGCAGGTAATGAAAGATGCTATTGAAGAGATTCCTAATTCTTAAAAACACATATGACCCAAATTAGAAAAATACCAGTAAGAGATTTTTTTAGAAACCCGGAAAAGTCCGGTTTTGACCTATCCCCCAATGGAGAATATATCTCCTTTCTGGCTCCTTTTCAGGACAGAATGAATATACATGTGCAAAAGATCGGTGAAGACAATGTAAAGCGCATCACCAGTGTAACAGAAAGAGATATCGCCGGATACTTCTGGGCTGATGATAACCGTATCGTTTACCTGAGGGACAATGGTGGAGATGAAAATTATTACCTTACCGCCATTGACAAAGATGGAAATAATGAAAAAACGCTCACTCAGTTTGATAATGTACGTACCCAACTGATTGATGACCTGGAAGATTTTCCCGATGAAGTCATCATTGGATTGAACAAACGTAATCCTGAAGTCTTTGACGCCTACCGATTAAACCTAGTCAGCGGAGAGATGGAGATGATTGCAGAAAATCCCGGTAACATCGTAGGCTGGCTTACCGACCATAATGGGGCTTTAAGAGTAGCCATGACTTCGGATGGCGTCAACACCACGCTGCTACATCGTGAAACTGAGGAGCAGGAATTTAAGCCACTGCTTACTACCAATTTTAAAGAAAGTGCCTCTCCCCTATTCTTCACTTTTGACAACAGAAACCTCTTCGCTACTTCTAACCTGGGAAGGGACAAATCTGCCATTGTCATACTGGATACCACTACAGGAAAAGAAGCAGAAAAAATATTTGAGCATCCGGAAGTAGATGTTAGCAGCCTGAGTTACTCTAAAAAGCGAAAGGTACTGACTGGCATTGCTTATACTACCTGGAAAACCGAAAGAACTTATCTGGATGAGGAAGCTAAAAAACGCTATGAATGGCTGAAGGAAAAACTGGGTGAGGTTGAAATCGCCATTACCAGCTATAATAAAAATGAAGACAAATTTATTGTACGTACTTATAGCGACCGCACTCTAGGGAGCTACTATTTTTACGATCAGTCTGCTCAGACGTTAGAAAAGCTGATAGAAGTAAGTCCGTGGCTCAAAGCAGATGAAATGGCCGAGATGAAACCTGTCACCTATCAGTCCAGAGATGGACTTACCATCCATGGATATCTAACTCTTCCCTTGGATAAGAAAGATGAAAAATTACCGCTGGTCGTTAATCCCCACGGAGGTCCCTGGGTACGTGATAGTTGGGGATTCAACCCTGAGGTACAGTTTCTTGCCAACCGAGGGTATGCGGTGCTGCAAATGAACTACCGTGGCTCTACCGGATACGGCCGCGACTTCTGGGAAGCTTCCTTCAAGCAGTGGGGGCTCAAAATGCAGGACGACATCAGTGATGGCGTAAAGTACCTGATTGATGAAGGCATTGCTGACCCTAAAAAAGTAGCCATTTACGGTGGTAGTTACGGAGGCTATGCTACGCTGGCCGGTCTTACTTTTACCCCTGATCTTTATGCCTGCGGTGTAGATTATGTGGGCGTATCCAATCTATTTACTTTTATGCAGACCATTCCTCCTTACTGGAAACCTATGCTGGAGATGATGTATGAAATGGTAGGTCATCCTGAGGATATGAAAGAGCAGTTTGAAAAGACCTCCCCTGCCTTGCAGGCCCATAAAATAAAAGCGCCCCTGCTTATCGCTCAGGGCGCCAAAGATCCTCGTGTCAACAAAGCTGAGTCTGACCAGATTGTACAAGCCCTCAAAGAAAGAGGTATAGATGTTGACTATCTGGTCAAAGACAATGAAGGACACGGCTTTCATAATGAAGAAAACCGTTTTGAGTTTTACGAAGAAATGGAAAAGTTCTTAGCCAAACATTTGGCTTAAGGACTATCCCAGTTATAAAGAACTTCGGAAAACTCTAAGTCTTGCAGATCTTCGGGGTGTATGAAGAAATTACCAATTCCTTCATCACCCCATAATATGCTTTTATGATCTGAATCTATTTGAAGCAATAACATTGCTTCTTCAAACTCCTGCACCAATCTGGGATCTTCTTGGGTAAAGTGTGCATAGCCTCCCAGTTTATGACCATTTCCCTGGGCCAAACGAGCATAAGCTCTGCGTACTTCCACTTTATCATTGCCGAAGCGGTCAAAAAAGTCAAAAGCAGGCGTACCAAAATATTCATCAAATGCTCTATCTGTTGGAGAAACTGGCGCATATTGGATCTCAAAACGCAGCGCGTGACTTTCCAGTACCGGCACGTTATCAAAATCCGGAAAATCAAAATCTTCCTGGGCATTGTCAGAATCTACATTTTCAAAATAGATAATTCTGTAATTAGCCTGATCAAATGGATCATCCATGTCCAGACCGTACATATTATCATCTCCCACATAAAATTGAAGGATTCCTTTCTTAGGGAAGCCTGCCAAATGCGGAATTTCTTCAAAATTGATCTGAGCAAGCATAAACAAAGGCTGTCCATTATCTCCGCTAGGGTACTCATGGCCCTGAGGAAGATAGGGAAATCCGCCAAACTTGCTTTGTGTCAGTTCAAGATCATCATCTGGCTTGGCAAATATTCTGACAAAAGGTTTAACAGATGATTCAATTTGCTTGCGAAATGGTTCCAGCAAAGCAGGAATTTGTAACTTAGAAGACATCATAGAGTCAATAGCGACTTTTCAATTTTTGGTTTTGGCAAATTTATAAATTATTTAAAAAGTCCACCTAAGGAATCCCCAAATTGACCTTTCAGCATATCTCCCATATCTTTTCCCTGGCCACTGCCACCTAACATAGACATAAGGCTTGCCTGATCCACACCTTTTTCCTGTGCCGTGCTGATAAACCTGCCCAGAATAAAAGGGATGGCAAAATTGGCGATGGTGCTGGAAAGGCTAGGGTCCAGGCCTAACTTAGAGCCCAGGTCTCCTGCATATTTCTTAATAATATTGGTCACGATGGGATTACTTCCTATCTGCTCTTTGTTCTGAAAAAGACTCATCAGGCCTCCTAGATTTCCTCTGCCCACCTCATCTTTTACGGTTTCAAAAATGTCATCTTTGGCTATTCCTACAGCATCATCTACCTTGTCTTCCTGCATGCCAAACTCTCCGGTAAATTTTTTGGCAAGTTCGCCTTTCAATGAATTAATTATCTGATCAAGCATAATATTTTTTATTGGTTAGTAACAATAACAATTTCAAAATACTGATAAATATATTATCAACAATAAAAAGAACTTACTGATTTATCAAATAGTTATGGCATCACAATTATCCATACAGGCCAATACTTTTACTACCTCTTTCATCTTGAGGCTATAGTATATATTTTTTCCTTCACGGGAGCTGTTCAAAATCCCCTTCAGTTTCATGTTAGATAAGTGGTGAGATGTGAGTGATTGCTCTGAGTCCAATGCCTGGCAAATCTCATTGACTGATAATCTGCTATGTTGGGAAAGCAGATCAACAATGCTTAATCTTAAAGGGTGGGATAAAGTCTTTAGAATGAAAGCTACCCGTTCCAACTTCTCAATACTTCTCTGTTGTTTTGCCACAGACTCCATATAAATGTTATGAAAATATGTTGAATTGTTTAAAAGATTAACGTCCATTATTTGATTTTGTTCTTTTTCATAACATTACGAAAATACTTTCCTCTTCACTAGACAGCAGTGATTATTTAGCTACCTTTGCGGCCATAAATCAAATCCACGCTAATAAAAGCAAATTTGGATATCATGAGAAATATTTATTTTACTCCCGGTCCGGCAGAGTTATACTTCACTGTAGAAGGGCATATCAAAAATGCATTGAAGGAACAGGTTCCTTCCATTTCTCATCGCAGCAAGACTTTCCAGAATATTTACCAGGAAGCAGTAAGCAATCTTAAAGAAGTTTTGAATGTACCAGATAGTTATCATGTTTTCTTTACTGGTTCAGCCACTGAAATATGGGAACGTATCATTCAGAACTGTGTAGAACATAAAAGCTACCATTATGTCAACGGAGCGTTCTCAGAACGTTTCAAGGCTACGGCTGAGGAGCTTGGTAAAAAAGTAGGAGCTTCAGTAGTTGAAGAAGGAAGTTGTGTGGTCCCTGACCCATCTCAGATCACCCCCGATACTGAATTGATCGCTTTTACACTCAATGAAACCAGTACAGGTGCTTCACAACCACTGGAAGATATTTATACCATTCAATCTGCCTACCCTGATAAGCTGATTGTAGTAGATGCAGTATCCATTTTACCTCATTCACAGATAGACTATACGAAGGTAGATAGCGTCTTTTTCTCAGTACAGAAAGCATTTGGCTTACCATCCGGTCTTGGTGTGTGGATTGTAAGCCCCCGTAGTATAGAAAAAGCGCAACAACTGGCTGACAAAGGATTGAGTATCGGTTCATATCATTCTTTACCTTCTCTGTTATCTAAAGGTGAAAAAAACCAAACCCCCGAAACGCCTAATGTGCTTAATATCTATCTTTTAGCGAAGGTCTGTGCAGACATGCTGAATAAAGGAATGGATAAGATCAGACAGGAAACTGAGTACAAAGCAGCCTTGATGTACCATGCTATTGAGCAACATTCAAGTCTATTTCCTTTCGTTAAAGACATTGCTTATCGTTCTAAAACTGTCATAGTGGCAGAAACAAAAGCTCCTTCATCTGAAATTATTGATGCACTAAAAAAAGACAGCTTGATCATAGGCAGCGGATATGGCACGAATAAGTCAAAACATATCAGAATCGCTAATTTTCCTACACACTCCAAAGAGCAGTTTGAACTCCTGGTGGATAAAATAAATGTGCTGAATTAAGTTATCGGTCTAATAATTGATGGAATAGGGTTTAAATTATTCATAAAGACCCTTAAACCAAGTTATTTATTACACGTATAACGTTTGGTTTCAATTAGAAATTAGCAATTAATGAAACATGGTTTATTTTACATCTGTTACTCTAGTTTGAAGATTAAAAGTAATAAAACCAACAGATAAAAAGAACCTTATTCAATTAGCAATATGTACCCATTAAAGAAAATTTTGGTAGCACTTGATGCAACCCCTATGGACGACACTCTTATTGAGTTTGCTTCGTTCTTGGCACAGTCAACATCTGCCGAGTCTGTTCATTTTGTAAACGTGATTAAAAACACTCAGCTTCCTAACGCATTAAGAAAGGAATTTCCTAATCTTATGGAAGATGCGATCAAAGAGCGCAAGAAGCAGATGGAGAAGAAAGTGATTGAGCGCTTTGATATGACAAATCAGGAGATTACTGTAAAGATTACCGTAGAACAAGGACTTCTACCCTCCAAGCACATACTTAAGCTGGCCGAAAAACATAACATTGATGCCATCGTAGTTGGTAGAAAACAAATGCTAAAAGGAAGCAGCGTAGTAACTCAGCGCCTGGCACGCAGGGCAACCTGCTCATTGCTGATCGTACCTGAAAAAGAGTATTCCAGCATGCACCGCATAATGGTTGCCACAGACTTCTCTAAGGATTCTCTGGTTGCTCTGGAAGAAGCAGTCTCTTTGGCTAGCCATGGCAAAAATGAAGGAATAGATGTAGAAATCATCTGCCATCATGTGTATCAAGTACCGGTTGGCTACCACTACACAGGCAAATCATTTGATGAGAGTAGCGAAGTAATGCGTCAAAATGCTGAAAAGAACTACAAAAAATTCATCAAAAAAGTAGATACCAAGGACGTAAAGATTACACCTTTGTTTTCCTTGAGCAGACAAGAAAGTCCGGTTTCTATGATATATGATAAAGCAGTGGAGCTAAATGTAAACTGCATCGTGATAGGAGGTAAAGGGAAAGCTGCTTCTACTGCTTTCTTCCCTATAGGAACTAATACCGAGAAGCTGATCAGTATGGATGCTAATATTCCTTTGCTGATCGTAAGACCTAAGCACAAAAATGCTGGTTTGATGGAAATGCTTCAGAGAATTTAAACATTAAACGATCGGATTAACAGAAGTGAGTAGTACCAGGTGCTGCTCACTTTTTTATTTTCAGGGAAAGCATATTTCCAATCTGATAAGCAGTTCTTTCCAGGTTTTCTGCTGTATGTGCTAAGGCTTCATCCAGGGATTGAGGCCTCGGTCCTATAGAAAAAATTGCGTCATACACCTCATAATCCTTTGGCTGGTAGTCTTTGGGCAAACTGCCTGCCAGCATAATCACGGGTATCTGCTGCGCTTTTGCCTGGCTGGCTACATAAAATGGACCTTTACCTGCCTGGGTCTGCTTATCCAATGCTCCTTCAGCAGTAATCACCAAATCAGCTTCCGCTAAATCTTTATGAAAGCCTGTTCTAGAGAGCAAATAGTCGGTACCATCTACCAGCTCAGCATCAAAAAAACCGTATAGAGCAGCTCCTAGGCCACCAGCGGCCCCTGTACTTTCAGGCTTCATGATGTCTTTGCCCAATTTCTTTTCAAGTAGTTTGGCTACCCTTTCAAATTGGGCTTCCAGAACTTTAACCATACTTTCGTCCGCTCCTTTCTGTGGACCAAATACTGAAGGCGCTTCCAATAATTTATTAGTCACATCACAGGTTACGATGATTTTCACGTCTTTTATCCTACTATCCACTTCTTCCAAATCTATCTTATGTAAGGCTTGTACCCCTTCACCTCCCTGAGATATTGGTTCACCTTCCTTATCCAACATCTTTACACCTAAAGCCTGCGCCATCCCTAAACCCAGATCTACCGTAGCACTGCCCCCCAGACCAATGACAATCTCTTCTGCTCCCTCATCCAGCGCAGCTTTCATCAACTGGCCGGTACCTATGGAAGAGGCTTTCATAGGGTTCAACTCTTCTGACTTAAGCAGACGTATACCGGATGCTTCCGCCATTTCTATCACTGCGGTTTTTCCCTTATTGATCAGTCCGAAAGCAGCTTCTACTTTGCGTCCCAGCGGGTCATCCACTTTCACCTTTTTGATTTCGCCACCTTCCTGGCTCAGCATCACCGTCAACATACCATCTCCACCATCGGCTATGGGCTGCTCCAGGCACTCAACTTCTAACTTACTGCTAATCAAGCCTTTTGCAATGGCTTCAGCCGATTTGACTGCGTCCAGACTATTTTTGAATGCATTTGGTGCAATAAGAATCTTCAATTTCAGCGTAATTTGATGAAACATGAAGATAAAAATTATTCTTGAGGCTTCTATTGGGCTTATGAATTTAATCAGTTGTGCCACTACCCCTTCTTTTGTAGTATTGCAGCGCAATCCTCCACAAAGAGGAATAATGATTAAAACCATGCAAAACAACCGCTACCAGGAGTAGCAAATGACTGACTAAGTATGAGAAAACATTTACTGTTATTGATTGCTATCTTTTTATTCTCTCTGAGAAGTAACGCACAGGAAGATACCACTACAATTGAACTGGATAACCTTACCATCACTGAAAACCGTATGCAGACTCCTTTCTCTGAGTCTGCCAGAAGCAGATTTGTTGTGAGCCGTGAAGAACTGCAAAAAATGCCAGTGCAAAGTCTAAACGAAGCCTTAAGCTATGTCCCGGGTGTAGATATCCGGCAGAGAGGTCCGGCGGGTGTACAGGCGGATGTGAGCATACGGGGAGGTACTTTTGAACAAACTTTGATTCTGATCAATGGCATTAAGATGAGTGATCCGCAGACCGGACACCATCTGATGAACCTGCCGCTGGATATTGATAATATTGAAAGAATAGAAGTACTGAAGGGACCGGGAGCGCGTATCTATGGTCAGAATGCTTTCTCAGGAGCCATCAATATCATTACCAAAGTACCTTCCTCTCCTATGGCAGTTTTCAGTGGGTATGGCGGCGATTTTGAAACCTTTGGTGGCAATGTATCGGTGGCATTGCCAGGAGAAAAATACGGGCAGTATATAGCCGTTTCCCGAGATCAATCCGAAGGCTACCGACCTAACTCTGATTATGAAATCATCAATGCTTTTTATCAGTCGTATCTGCAACTGGAAGAAGGTAAACTCAACTTCCTGGGCGGATACACACAAAGGGCGTTTGGTGCAGCTGGGTTTTATGTACCTGACTCTGAAGAATACGAGGAAGTCAACACGCTCTTTCTAAGTACCGACTATGAACTGAAGAAAAACAACTGGACTCTCAAACCTCGCCTTTACTGGAGAAGGAATCATGATGATTATGTCTTTATCAGAAGTGATCCTGACTTTTTCAATAACCTGCATACCACGCATGTGGGTGGCGCTGAAGTACATTCTACCTACCGCAGCGATATGGGCCTGACCGGTGTGGGGTTGGAATACCGATACGAAGATATCAACAGCACCAATCTGGGAGACCGTAACCGCTCTATGGTGGGTGTTTTTGCCGAACATCGCTTCTACCTCTTTAACAGACTGGATGTTACCCCCGGTTTATATCTGAACTGGTATTCTGACTATGGCTGGAACTTATTCCCCGGCCTGGACGCCAGCTATGAAATTACTTCTCAGTGGAAAGCCTTTGCCAATATTGGTCGCTCTTTTCGTATCCCTACTTATACTGATCTGTATTATGCCGGTCCTAACAATGTTGGCAATGATCAACTGGAACCCGAAGATGCCATTACCTACGAAGGTGGTTTTAAATACTTCAGTGGTAGTTTCTGGGGGCAGCTTAGTTATTTTAAGCGCGATGCATCTAACCTCATTGACTGGGTAAGGAATAATGAAAACGATCCCTGGCAACCACAGAATTTCTACAATGTAGATATACAGGGTATTGAGGCCGGCCTGAACTTTGACTTTTCAAAATCAAGCGCTGCATGGGTTCAGAAAGTCAATCTCAACTACACTTATCTGGATGCTGAGCTGTTGGATACCGAAGGCGTGGAATCCCGCTATGCGCTGGATAACCTGAACCACCAACTCATTTTCGGTATCACTCATAAGATTGTAGGTCCACTGAATCACTCCTTACGGGTGCGCTATCTGGATCGTGCTACCCTGAGCGATTATACGCTGCTGGACAGCCGTATTTACTATCAAAGCGAACGCTTCAACATATTTGCTGAAGCCACTAATTTTACCAATACAGAATACCGTGAGGCTGGTTATGTCCCTATGCCAGGCCGCTGGTTCAGAGCGGGCATTACTTTCAAAGCAGATTTGAAAATTAATTAGAGCGTAACTACTAAAAAAAAGCATCAAAAGGCAGGTAAAGGCATATATAGAATGAAGGTTTAGCATCCTTAGATTGAAGGAAAGCATTCTTTATAAGACAAAGACTTCTGGAGAAAACGCACTAAGCTTTTGTGCTTATGCAGGAAAAACAAAGTTGTAATGTTTTACCTGCCCTCTTTGTTCATGGTGAAATAAAAGAGCACTCCTCCTATGGCATAAAAAAAAATATCCCATATATCTCTGGTATACACCGATGAACGATTGGGCAAGAGCCATTCAAATCTGTATTTTTCTTTCCCAGGATGTATTTTCCTGAATATATGTAGCGTAAGTCCTAATACAACAGGCATGCATAGTAAGTCATCCATATATGCATGTACCCATGGAATGGAACGATGACTTATTTTCTCAAACAGAAAATTGGTAATAAATTATTGATAGCCATTTTTTACTCTACCCAACCATTTTTAGTGTTTGATAGCGAGGGGCTAACATTTGGATGTATCAGATAAAACATAGGAATCGTTTATGTACGTTATCCGGTATATAGTTTTGGGCACGGAACCACTCTTGAATCAAATCAATGCCTTTTCTCACAAAGCTATTGGCTTTGTAGCCGTGGTTTTTCTTTCTTATCTTTTCTACTTTTTGGTGATAGTAAATGCCCAAACCAGCGCAGAAAGCGTAGGCGATACTTACCAGAGCTACTAACTTCTTAAGCTTCCCATCATCTTGCAAATGCGTGTCTTCCAAATCAAAGCCTCGTCTTTTCATATTCTGAAAGCAAGCCTCGATGCTCCAACGCTTACGGTAAAGCTGTCCTATGAACTTCACCTCCAATGTGCCAAATAAAAACAGATAGTCACCATTGTCCAAAAGCATCACCCATACGTGGCCTACTACTCCATTCACCAGACAATCACAGAGCGTAAGCGGCTTGTTTTCGCTGAAAGCCAGGGTGGTATACTACCGTCCAGGCGATGAATCTTATGATGCTTAGGCATACGCATTATAAAGCGTATTTTCCTATCTTTGAGATACTTGAGCCACCGATGCCCCACAAACTCCCGATCTCCAATCACCAAACCAATCCGCTCATATCCAATCAGGTCAATGCAGAGACCCAGCAAGTCATTGCGTTGCTGGCAAGAAGAATTACCACTGTTGTTGTCCAGCATTTCCCAGTAAAGCGGCACCGTGAACTCTTTGTAGCCTACCACGACCATTAGAAAATTGACTTGATGCATACCAAAGTCCCATTCCGTACGATCAATACAAAGCCGTAGTTGCTTGTCTTTAGGCAGTAAACTGAGCAAGAGCATTGCCAAACATGTATAATCCAGATCAACTTCACGGAAGAAGTCCTGGATGCGAACCTCGTTACAAGCTACCTTCGCCTCATCGTTGAGATGTTGAGACACTTGACAGAATTGTACATTCCTGCTCTGAATCAAGCCCAGAGTAAATTGAGATATGAATTTCTTCCGTGCTAAATTCTTCACAATCGGTACTTTTGACAGAATTTCTGTAACTTCGACGGTGAGGCTTTGCCGCTCGGCCTTTAGATTTGTAGAGTATTAAAATTTTTAAGAAAGCAGTTATTGCTACTAAAGTGTGCGAATGTGTGTAACCCGATAAAGTTATGCATATTTGCACACTCCAGAAGAGCCAATACCAGCAGTGGCACTTTATCGTCTCGGCCAGGATTAAAGCCCTATGGACCGATCGCACGGCGACCGTTTAATCCTCTGCTGGATTGCTTGCCCTCAGACTTCAAACGCTCCACGTTGGATAGAAATTTAGGCTCATGACCTACTAGTAAGGTATTGAATGCTCCACATCGGAGGTGGACAAGCGTATGGACTCGCTATGTGGAACTGTTGATCATAAAGCTATGCATTTTAACTATTTTATCGGTATTGTGGTGCCCCACCGGGATGTCTCAAAAAGTACACTAGATTTCTGTCTGATAAGCGCAGGAAAGGTAGTTCTGCATCTCCAGACAGAGAACAATAGTAAAGGTGTGAAAACTTTGTCAAGCAGTCTGGTTGTAAGCTAGAGGAGAGCCTGTTTTGTATGGAACCGGGATTTACAACTACCCTCTACTAGACTATTTTTAGAGAAAAACACGGCTATTTGGCTTGGGAAGCCCCGCTTGAATCGGCTCTACGCATCAAGCACTTAGTCGGCTTACAACGTGGTAAGAACCTTTAGGTTTGTTACATATGAATATTCTTAGAAGAATCAGTTGTTGTTGAGTTGTGGAAATGTGGGTAACTTG
>NZ_JBBPHP010000064.1:0-25608 GCF_038039535.1 Catalinimonas locisalis
GCATAAACTTTTGAGTTTTGGTTGACCCAAAGTTTACGTCCTGACCTGCTCTTTTCAAAATTTAAACATGCTCTAAAATGGGTAATACAATGCAAAGATAAAACTGCATAAAAAAACCGTCCAGAATGTATTGAAACTACACTGCAAAAGAAAAAAATTTTCCTTTTTATTAGCAGTATTTAGAAGTCAATAAACTTCCAGACGGTTTTTAAATAATACTTCGCAATCAAAGTAGAAGTTTATATTTCTAAGCGCAATTTGTAATAATTTATAAATAACGCTCTGACTTTTTATTCTATTCTGATTTATGAATTAAGGCCATTACCAAAGTGGATGCAGTAAGACTGAAACTCACTTTACACCTTCACTTTTCCTCTAAGAGATTTTGTAGATTAAGCATTAAACTATCTATGATACATATATCTTTGTTCCAAGAAACTATTTCCCAGTTTACTCCAGGTTCCGCTACAATAATTTTTTCTGATCCAGACAGTATCCATATTACTTTTGCTACACCAAACTTAAACAACTGTTCTGTTTTTGTATTGATGTAACTAAATTCCTGCTGGTTTTCTTCAAGATCAGCTTTCACATCTACTTCTATCACTACTTCTGGTGGAATTGTTATATACTTCCTTTTATCTTTAATATCAGCGCTTTTGAGCTTGGCTTTTGAGATAATTGCTATATCGGCTGACCTGGTAGTTCCTCTTTCTAGTTGTAATCCTAATTCGTTGGTAAGCACTTTGTATTTTTTGCCTACAGAGGACATCAAGAAATAAAAAACCATACTTATGATATCTGACTGTAGGTAGCTGCTGCCCATTATTTCTTCCAGTTGCTTTTTCCCATCAAGATAATCACGATAATTTTTATAATAGACAGGCTTATCATTTACCATTTCATAGATTAATATCTTAGGAATAGTCTGTATGGCCTCCATATCTTGTTACTATTAAATATCTACGTTAGCATATTTAGCATTTTTTTCAATAAACTCACGACGAGGGGCAACATCATCACCCATGAGCATGGAGAATAGATGATCTGCTTCAGCAGCTGAATCAATTGTCACCTGCTTAAGGCTACGTGACTCAGGATTCATGGTAGTCTCCCAAAGCTGCTCGGGGTTCATTTCTCCCAAACCTTTGTAACGCTGTACCCCAACATTCTCTATTTTTCCGTCACCTGCCAGTTCTTTCACTATTCTTTCACGTTCTGCCTCTGTCCAGCAGTAATGCTCTTCCTTACCCTTCTTAATCAGATAAAGCGGCGGTAATGCGATATACACATAGCCACTTTCAATCAGCTCTCTCATGTAACGGAAGAAGAAGGTAAGGATAAGCGTACGAATATGGCTACCGTCCACATCGGCGTCAGTCATGATCACAATTTTGTGGTAACGTAGCTTTACAGTATTCAGGGCTTTGTCATCATCTTCAGTGCCAAAGCTCACGCCTAAGGCAGTAAGTATATTCTTGATTTCCTCGTTGTCGTAAATTTTGTGCTCCTGAGCTTTTTCTACATTAAGGATTTTACCTCTCAGTGGCAGGATGGCTTGAAATTTACGGTCACGTCCCTGTTTGGCGCTACCTCCGGCAGAGTCACCCTCTACCAGGTAAAGTTCGCAGTAGCTAGGATCCGTATCGGAGCAGTCGGCAAGCTTACCGGGAAGGCCTGTTCCGGTGAGTACATTTTTGCGCTGTACCATCTCGCGAGCCTTACGTGCCGCATGGCGCGCCTGAGCGGCCAAAATTACTTTATTGATGATAGCCCTGGCTTCTTTAGGATGCTCTTCCAGGAAAGTATATAAGGCTTCTCCCAGACAGGTTTCTACTGCTCCCATCACATCAGAGTTACCCAACTTGGTTTTGGTCTGTCCTTCAAACTGAGGCTCCGCTACTTTTACTGAGATTACAGCTGTCAAACCTTCACGGAAATCATCTCCACTGATATCAATTTTTACTTTGTCCAGCAAACCGGAACGGTCAGCGTAAGATTTGAGGGTACGTGTAAGTGCTCTACGAAAACCAGAAACGTGCGTTCCTCCTTCAATGGTATTGATATTGTTGACATAGGAGACCACATTTTCAGTATAAGAAGTGTTGTAAGTCATGGCTACCTGCACAGGTACATCACCCTTTTCACTGTCAATGTAGATAGGCTCAGAAATGAGCTTTTCGCGATTATTATCCAGATAGCTGACAAACTCTACCAGGCCACCTTCAAAATGAAATTCTTCATAAGCAGGCTTTCCATCATCATCCAGATCACGCAGGTCTGTCAACCCGATACGGATTCCGGCATTCAGAAAAGCCAGCTCGCGCAGGCGGGAAGCAATGGTATCGTACTTGTATTCCCTTACCTGAAAAATTTCAGCATCAGGCTTAAAGTGTACGATTGTACCTGTAATATCAGTGGTACCGACCTCCCGAACAGGGTAAAGAGGAACCCCTCGGCTATATTCCTGCTCAAATACTTTACCATTGCGGTGTACGGTAGCTTTGAGGTTTTCAGATAGTGCATTTACGCAGGAAACACCCACACCATGCAATCCTCCGGAAACTTTGTAAGTATCTTTATCAAATTTTCCTCCGGCATGCAATACTGTCATGACAACTTCCAGTGCCGAACGCTTCTCTTTGGTATGAATATCAGTCGGGATCCCCCTTCCGTTATCTGTTACAGAGATAGAATTGTCTTCATTTATGGTGACATCTATTTTGTCACAGTAGCCGGCTAGGGCCTCATCAATGGAATTATCCACCACCTCATACACCATATGGTGCAGACCTTTGACATTGACATCTCCGATGTACATCGCAGGTCTTTTCCTAACAGCCTCCAGGCCTTCCAGCACTTGAATATTGTTAGCAGAATATTCACCTTTTCGCGTTTTAGCTAATGAGTCAGTTTTGATATTAGAATCCTTCAGTTCGTCCATATGTTTGTAAGTCCTTAATGTGCAAAAATACAATTTTTTAACGGCTTTTGCATGCTTTTTTATGCAATAGCCTGGGGCAATAACATAAAATTTACACCAATAGTGGGTTATTCATAACTTACTGTTTATCAATAGAAAGCAAAAGCTTAATAAATGCCTGTCTGAAGCATTACCAATGTGCAGCCACTTACCACCTCTATCCCCTGTGCTTTGGCTTTTTCCATAAATTCAGGGTTTTCCGTTCCGGGATTAAAAATAATACGCTTAGGGGAAAGGCTCAGCCAATAATCCATCCACTCCTCATGATGCTGAGGACCAATGTAGAGGGTGAGGGTATCTATTTCAGAAATGACGGGCTTTTCCCTCAGGTCCATGATCTCTTCTCCGGCCACACTACCTCGCTTGATACTTAAGGGGATAAACTCATGCCCAAAACGACTTAACATATGGGCCGCCCGATAGGCATAACGCGAAGGGTTAGGACTGGCACCCACTACTACTGTTTTTTTACTATCTGTCATAAAATTTTTTCTTCGGATAAATGATAAAAAAATAGACTAATGTATAATCTGCTTAAAAAAATCAGAATACATAACCAATGGTAGCCCCCAGATAGATGGGAAACAACACTTTAGCCTGCCTTACTTCTTTCAGCATCTCGTCAAACTTTCCATTGTTATGATAATCTTTATGGAAGAAACGGTAACCTATTCCCAAACCTGCTGAGAGGTCAAAAGTAAGGCTATGGGAGCGCTTCTCTTTATTGAGCCTGGTATTGATCATTTCGGCATCTTTCATAAGCCGCGTACCCACAATAAGAGAGTATGTGGCTTTTTGTTCTTTTGCAATCAGTTCTACATTAGGCTCAGGTGAACTTGCATCTTCTATATTGGCCATATGGTAGAGATAGTCAAAGCCCAGTCGGTGCCCAAAATATAAAATACCAGAGCGTGTGTCGGGATGATAAAACTTCTGCTTGATGGCGACAAAGCCTCCTCTTTGATAAACTGTACCAGCATCCATGTTTTTACCGGAGTAGAAGAAAGGGTTTCTTTCTATACCAATCTCTACTTCATAACCCAAACGCTCCTGCATATAATACTCTATGCTAAGAGGCAGACGCTGTAGTACCAGCCCCAAAGGATTGATGCCTACAATTACTGCCCGCAGTTCGTTAACTCTTGGGTTGAAATAACGAGGCTTCTTCTTACGGTACAAATAATCCGGATTGAGTGAAAGTCCGTCTTTTTCCTGTTTTTCATTTTTGGCTTCCACACTACGCAAAGCCCGGAATGCCTGCTTGTTATCTTCGTATACGCTCTCGTAATAGCCTGCCAGTTCTCCACTGGGCTTATAGAGCTCCCAAACCCCAGTACGTTCGCCCTGTTCAACTGTGCCTTTCATTTTCAGGCTGCCATCACGATAATAACCGGTATAAGCTCCTTTGCCATTTACAAAGATACATTCTCCTTCTATGCTTCCATCTTCATAGTAATATTCCCACTTACCCTGATTAAGTCCGTTTTCTATGTAACCTTTTACTTTGGGACTACCATCTTCATAAAACTCACGATAGGTACCTTCTCCTTTGTTGAAAATAGCTTCTCCTTTAAAATCTCCATCGCTATGGTAGAGCTTCCAGTAGCCTTCTTTGGCACCATCTTTTTCAGCGCCCTCAGCACTTATATTTCCATTTTCATAGTAGTATGTCCATTTCCCTACAGTAGAACCATCCAAAAAATCACCTACTGATGAAAGTTTACCATTCTCATGGTAAAACTTCCAGGGGCCATGCCGCCTTCCTTCCTTATACCTGCCTTCCGAACGTACAGTACCACTCTCATAGTAAGACACCCACAGTCCGGAATTCTCCCCATTTGCTTTGACACCTTCTAGTTTGATATCGCCGCTGGCATAATACTCTGTATATTGTAAAGTATCACCATGATATACTTCTTCTGACTTCAAAGGCCCTTCTTCATAATAATAGAGCCATTTGTCTGCTTTTTCATTATCTTCGAAAGTACCGCTGCTCTTGATATTACCATTTTCATAAAAAAACTCCCACGGTCCCTGCCGTATGCTGTCGTACACCGCCCCTTTCATTTGGGGGTTGCCGTTTTCATAAAAGTATTCCCAGAAGCCGTGGTTGATATTGTCTTTTAGCTTTCCCCGCATTTTGGGATGGCCATTTTCATAAAAGTACTCCCAAAATCCACTGGCCACATTCTCTTCATAGCTACCCTTGATACGTACAGCCCCATTGGTAAAAAAAGCGGTGTATGGGCCATCCAGTATGTTTTGATCAGTAGGGCTTACTGAAAAGCGTTCTTTAGGGACAGTCTTCTCACTGTCATAGTACAGCGTGACCTCCTGCTGTGCTATGAGGCTTTGAGCCGCCAATAGGACGGTAAGCATGATGAGAAATACTGTTTTAATCACCTGTGTTAGTGGAAAAGCTATACAAAAAACAAACGTTCAAAATGGCTAAAAAATTGACCATCAGGAAGTAAAAAGCAGCTTTTATAATACATCTAATGCATTCTGTCAGCTCTTACCTCCATACGACTGATAATATCCGCTTCTATTTTCAATAACTCCTGCCAGCGCGCCTTTACTACATCCTCTGGCATATACTCCTTGGCCAGTTTAACAAAAGTTACATAGTGGCCTGCTTCGGAAGCCATAAGTTCGTAATAAAATTGCTTAAGCTCCTCATCCTGCAGGTTCTTCCATAGAATTTTAAAACGTTCGCAACTACGAGCTTCTATCAGGGCATTGATTAGCAGCTTGTCCATCAGCTGTCGTTCTATGCGTCCTCCTTTTCGTTCCTGTTTACCCAACTCCACCACATAAGCGTCGGTACGTTTTTTTCCCAGCTTAAGGCCTCGCTTCCGGAGCTGCTCTACTACTCGGCTAAAGTGTTCCCATTCTTCAGCCACAATTGGTGTCAGCACTTCTACAAGCTTGTCTCTATCTGGAAATTGGATAATCAATGAGATACATGATGAAGCAGCTTTCTGCTCGCAGTAGGCATGGTCTATCAGAATCTCTTCCAGGTTTTCATCTACCAGAGTTACCCAACGCGGATCAGTGGGCAGTTGTAATCTCAGAATCGTCTGTTTAGGTTCTATCATGCTTTTGTCAGGCTTTATTCGCGCAGCCAAGATACAAGGATACATCTAGTGTAAACAAGTGCTTACGCTTAAAAGTGCATTAATCAAAGAACTGCCACTTGATACCCAAATCCAGCACCCTAGGCTGCCCTACGTAGAAAGGGGTGGTAAAATAACCATTCTCTATCATTCCCTGATTGAGGTAGGGCATTTTTACATATACAATTGCAGTACGTACCTTCAGGTTAAGAAAAGCATCAAACACAACATACCCAATTTCACTAGGGAGGGGCGTGTCAAAATTGTCTAACAACTGTTCATCGGTACCATACAACTGCTGCTGGATGAAGAACTGCTGAGTAGCCACATCATAATCATAAGACAGATATGAAGGCAGGGCCTGAAAATCAATCCCTACCTGCAAGGTAATTTTATCGTCTATAAATTTATTCTGATAGTACAGGCTACCATTAGTATACAGTGAAGGTATGGCGAAGGCTTCGGTAGCCCTGCCGGTGGTAAGGGTATAAATTACCTCTCCCTGGAAATGCATCTTTTTCAGAAAGTCAAAGGAGAATTCCAGACCCGGAGAAAGAATCTGAGCAGCCCCATCTGCCTGAGTAGGAACTGCCTGCCTGCTTACAAAAAGTGTATCATTGCGTACCGGAGTAGCTCGCCTGTAATAAATGGGCCTGTTTACATTTGTAAGGCTAACGAAAGGACGCAGGTAGATGTAAGGAAACTGGTACTCAATAGAGCCGGTAATCTGGTCCATTCCCACCGGTTCAAAGTCATTTTCCCAGGCATTGTGGTTGCCCAGATAGCGCAAAGCAAGATAAGAAGGCAAATTACGCGAGCGTGTATAGCTACCTTTGAGGATGGGGTTGTTAAATTCTGCCTCCACCCGGTAGTTTTGAGTAGATTGGTAATCAGCACCACCACGCAGAAATGTTTTCTCTCCTAACTCAAGCCGCAGGTCAAAGCCACCGTAGAGTTCCAGGTTAGAAGTATCTGCTGCAAAAACATAGTCTATCTGCGGACGACGCAGCCGGTAGTGAACGCTATAGAATAAGGGGCCCAGGTCCCCTTTGAGTCCTACTTCAGTATCCAGTTCATCATAGTAAACTCGGTCAGCAGTTCTTTCATCATTTAAGTATGTTCTTGTAAAATATCCCGTAGTATCAATCCCTCCTGCACCGGGCTCATAAAAAAAGAAGGTGTTCTGATGACGACGATCAAACTCATGATACAATTGTAAGCGATCGTTCAGCTTATACTCATGATATATGTGATAATTGAGCCTAAACTCTCTGTTTACAAAACTGGTAAGGTAAATCTCAGAATTATTGTACCGAAAGAATTCTTCAAATAAATCATCATCAAAAGCATCACCCACGATACCGCCCGTTTCGTTTACCTGGTGGTTCAGCCTGCCATAGTGCGCCATTAGGTGATAGCGTTCGTTCTTGGAACGAAAAAAAGTGAAAAATTCTATGAAATAGGACTCCGATCGCCTATCTCCCCGGCTACTTCTTGCACTTTGCTTATCTGCGGTTATGGTCCTTACTGCTGCTCCTACACTCCAATTGGGAGTTATATTTCTGGCAAAATCAACATCTACAATACTACGATTATTCCCTCCAAATGTAAGATAGAGTTGAGAGTAAGGTGAACGGGTATTATAGTACCTGACATCTTCAGGATTATTCACATATATATCGTAAGCATAGAGACCGGAAGTAGCACCACTCACTTTGGGAATTTGCGGAAATATAGACTTATTGGCGGTACCCAGCGTACCCAGATACTGACGCTTGCTACCTACAGCTTCCACCCGGTCGTAGCGATGGGCAAACTCAATCAAAGTATCTAAAGTATCATACGCTACCTGATTGTACCTGAAGGCATCTTCATAGATGTAGCTGGTAGTGTTAGGACCGTACTGTACCGAGTCTTCTTTATTCTGACGGCTACTGGTAGCTGTATCCCCGGGAATAACCACTCTCTGCGCATATGCAAAGTCGGAGAGCATCAGCATGACGACTAAAAAAAGTTGGAAGGTAGCAAACTTATTATTCAAAATAGTATGGTTATTCTTTTTCTACTGATCGTAATTTATGGATGATATATTGCTGAAAAGTGCTTTCATCTTCCAAAAATGAAAGTTTTATCGGCAGATAGTGAAGCGGAATAGCCTTCCATAATGGACTGAGAGCGGGCTCCAGAAGTTTTACCATATCCTTTTCGGTAGTGAGCGCGCTGTTTGCTCCCTTACTTCTCATCGTATCCTGCACTTTTTTCACGTCTGACTCACTATAACGGTGATGGTCTTCCCATCTTATATGCTCACCTACATTAAATTGCTGTCGGGCATAGCGATCAAAGAGATCAGCATTAGCAATGCCTGAAAACAATAACAGAGGCTCCCGAAGGTTTTTTTCTGCTTCAAATACCGGTTCCGGCTCCTGATAGCTGATGGTGGAGAAAAACACCGGAACCTCCTTGCCTGCGTAAACGCTTATTTTCTCTGCAACCTTTTGCCGTTCTACCTCTCCCAAATTCTCCGGACACTTGGTCACCACCACCATATCCGCCCGCTGCGCTCCTTTTCTGCTCTCTCTCAGCAGCCCCAAAGGTAATATATGATCCTGATAAAATGGACGCTGATAGGTAGTCAATAATACCTGGATATCTGCTTTTACTTTACGATGCTGAAAAGCATCATCCAGCAGAATGAGTTTTACCTCCGGATGATGATGCAGAATCTCAGGAATCGCCAGCGCCCGCTCTTCTCCCACTGCTACCACTACCTTTTTGCCAGATTGATTTGCTTTGGCAAATTTTCGGTAAAACTGAAAAGGTTCATCACCCAGGGTTTCAGCAGTGTCATGCTCTCCGGCCAAACGTATACCGCTGGTCTTACGACGGTACCCCCTGCTCAATATGGCTAAATCATACTCTTTGCTCAGCATTCTTACCAGGTACTCAATCATCGGCGACTTGCCGGTGCCTCCCACACTAAGGTTACCCACACTGATGATCAGCGGTTCAAAGCTTAGCGAAGGCGTATAGCCAATATTGAATAAATGATTGCGTAAAGCAGTTGCTGCCCAGTAAAGCCCGGCCAAAGGTGCCAGCCCCCAGCGAAGGGGACGTAACAAGGAACTCAAACCGCTGTTGTTTCTTTGCGACAAATTCTATATATCTTTTGCAAAAATTATTGCGAAATAACGTAAAACCTATTTCCTATCAAACACTTACTAAGCTATGACCAAGATTAAAGAAGCAATTGCTCACCTGGAAAGCATAGCACCACGGGCTTATCAGGAAAGCTATGATAATGCCGGATTGATTACTGGCAACAAAAATGATACAATTCGGGGAGTAATGATCAGCCTGGATGCCACCGAAGCTATCATAGACGAAGCCATAGAAAAAGACTGTAACCTTATCATAGCGCATCACCCTATCGTCTTCAAAGGATTAAAAAGCCTTACCGGACGTAATTATGTAGAGAGAACAGTGATCAAAGCCATTAAAAATGATATTGCGATCTATGCCATTCACACCAATCTGGATAATGTGAGCCAGGGGGTCAACAAAAAAATATGTGAGAAAATAGGCCTGCAGCACACCCAAACTTTACTGCCTAAAAAACAGCTGCTTAACAAACTGACAGTTTTCGTGCCTGCCGAAGATAGCGAAAGCCTCCTGAATGCTTTGAGCGCAGCAGGAGCCGGGCATATTGGTAATTATACCAATTGCAGCTTTCAGGTGGAGGGTACTGGCACTTTTCAGCCCAATGAGCAGGCAAATCCTACTATCGGAGAACGTGGAAAACTGGAAATGGTAAAAGAAAAGCGGGTAGAGGTGATATTTCCTGCACCTCTGGCTGGTAAAGTGCTAAGTGCCATGCAGCAAGCTCACCCTTACGAAGAAGTAGCATACTATTTACATGCATTGGAGAACGAAAATCAGGAAGTCGGCTCAGGGATGATGGGCAAGCTCCCCGAAGCTATGTCGGCGGAAGCTTTTCTGGATCACCTCAAACAAAGTATGCAACTCCAGTGTATTCGATATACCCAGGCGCCAGCACGCAAAATTGAGCGGGTAGCGGTCTGTGGCGGAGCTGGCAGCTTTCTGCTTCCCCAGGCTATTCGCCAGCAGGCTGACGCCTTTGTAACTGCTGATTTTAAATATCATGAGTTTTTTGATGCCGAAGATCACCTCATGATTGCCGATATTGGCCATTACGAAAGCGAAGTTTACACAAAAGAGCTAATTATGGAATTATTGTCGCGGAAATTTGTTAATTTCGCAGTTCATTTGGCTAAGACCAATACAAACCCAATATTTTACTACAAGTAATATGGAAAGTTCAACAGCGCAACCCAAGACGGTAGCAGACAAGCTAGACATCCTTCTGAAATTACAAAACATAGACCTGGAACTGGACGATATCAAGAAGATTCGCGGTGCTTTGCCTGAAGAGGTCAGTGATTTGGAAGATGAGCTTGCTGGTTATCAGACCCGCCTTGACAAGTTTGAGAGTGATGTAGAGAATATGGAGCAGGAGATAGAGTCTAACCGGGCTGCTATCAAGAAGGCTGAAGAGCTCATCAGAAAGTATGAGGAGCAGCAGATGAATGTCCGTAATAACCGTGAGTACGACGCCATCACCAAAGAGATAGAGCTTCAAAACCTGGAAATCCAGATTTCTGAAAAACGCATCAAAGAAGGCTACGCTAAAATTGAAGCCAAGAAAGAAGAAATCAACACTACTAAAGAGTTGATTGACCATCGTACCAAGGACCTTGAAACCAAGCGTCAGGAACTGGAAAAGATCATTGCTGAGAGTCAGGAAGATGAGGACAAGCTCGCCAAAGAGAGAGAATCAGTAGTGAATGATATTCTTAATATTGACGAAAAGCTTTATCGTTATTACGAAAAGCTAAGAAACAGCCTCTCTAACGGATTGGCCGTTGTGAAGGTAAAAAGAGGAGCCGCAGAAGGTTGTAACATCATCATCCCGCCTCAGCGCCTGGTAGAAATTAAAGAAAAAAGACGTATTATCTTTGACGAATATTCCGGACGTATCCTTGCCGACGTAGAAGAAGAGGAAGAGGAAGAAGAACCTAAAGGAAGAAGAGGAAGAAGAAAGTAAATTTTCTTCTCAAGCATTATTGTCGGGTAGCTGCATTTCGCTGGCTACCCTTTTTTTTTGTCCGAAAATGAACATTTTTGCTCGCTTTTGAACATTTTTTTATTCTCAAAAGCCTGTTTTTCTTGTCTACACACTCCTTTATCAAGGTGGCACATATATTGGTATTGTGGCGATAAACTTGCTAACTTGATCTACCAATATTCTGACTGGCAATACTCATGTTAATCCATCAGCCAACCATTGCACTAGGACTTTTATCTCTTTACCGCCGTCTGGGCGCATATACAGCTTCCTACAGCAAATTCAAACCCAAGCCTTATTATCCTTCACAGGACGGACAGGACAACACTTTCCTGATCAGACTTAAAGAAGAGGATGAAGAAAAGTTTATGGAGCATATTTTTCGTAGCTTCTATGCTCCTCTCTGCAAAACAGTATACAATATTACCCACGATACCGAAGCGACAGAAGATATTGTGCAGGATGTTTTTATGAAAATATGGCGCAGAAAGGACCAGCTAGACCTAAGGCAGTCTATTAAGTCTTACCTCTTTCGTTCATCTGTGAACACTGCTCTCAATTATCTGGAGAAAAATCGCAGAAGCACCCACATGACTGAAGATAGCTCTGATGACCTGCGTTTCAGTAGTAACAATACTGAAGATGAGCTCCGCTATCAGGAAGTAAGTAAGCGTATTGACCATGCTGTACAAGCCTTGCCTCCCAAGTGCCGTACTGTTTTCGCCCTTAGTCGTTATGAAGAGTTGAGCTATGCCGAAATCGCAGATCAGCTGAGTATATCTGTCAAGGCAGTAGAAAAACACATGGGCAAAGCGCTTAAGTTGATGCGGGAACATCTGCAAAGTTTTATCAATCATTCAGCATAATTTTTTTTCAAACCAAGGTAGGGTAAATGAAAGCTCACCTGTATTAATGATAGTTGGATAGATTTATGGGACAAGCTCAAGAAGAAATCTGGTCGCTCATTGGAAAATATCTCAATGATGAGCTTTCTGAAAAGGAAAAACAAAAATTACATTCCTGGAAAGAGAGTAAACCTGAGAACCAGACTACTTTTGACCAGGTGCTGCAAATGTGGGAACATACTCCACGGCCCGCTGATGACTATCATCCGGAGGTAGATAAAGGCTGGCAAAGGTTTAAGTTTCGCACAGAAAGCGAACTGGAGGATTACCAAAGAAAAGAAGTGAAAGAAAAACCTTCATCAAAAGTAATCCACTTTGGCTATCAGCGCCTTGCGGCTATTGCTGCTTCTGTTGTACTACTCTTATCTGCCGGAATCTGGTGGTGGAATATCTCAAGTGCACCTGAAATGTTTACCCTAAGTACCGGAAATGACGAGCGTACAATGCTACTGCTACCGGATAGCAGCCAGGTATGGCTCAATGAGAACAGCCAGCTGCGATATGCAGCAGACTTCAATGTTGAGCATCGTGTAGTGCACCTGAGTGGAGAAGCCTTCTTTGAGGTCAAAGAAGCAGAAGGAAGAAGGTTTACCATCTTCAGCGAAGGCGCCAAAACTGAAGTCATTGGTACCTCCTTCAATCTTCAAGCTTACCCGGATACTCCTGTGAAAGTACAGGTAGTGAGCGGCAAGGTAGCTTTCTCACCGGCTGATGATGACAATGCTGTATTCCTTGAGCCAGGCTATGAAGCTGTACTGGAGGGTGAAAAGCAGGCAGTAAAAAATAAAGAGCCTATTGAAAACCCAAACTTCAGAGCATGGCAAAATCAGCGGATACAGTTTCAGAATACCAGCCTGCAAGAGGTAATTGATGTACTAAAAGATGTTTACCACGCCGATATACAATTGAATAATCCCGATCTGGCCAACTGCCGATATACGGCAACTTTTGATGGAGAACAATTGCAGGATGTACTGCATGTGCTATCTGTCACCGGAAACCTGTCATTTGATCAACAAGGCTCAACGTACATGATATCCGGTCAAGGTTGCCAATAAAGTGATAACATTTAATTTACAAAGACATGAAATTGGCTACGATTATTCATATGGCCTGGCTTTGCCTGGCAATTTACCCTATGCATCAGGACAATATCCTTAACCAAAAGGTAAGTCTCAGCTATCGTGATGCTGCCATTACAGAAATACTACAGGACATACAGCAGGAATATGAGATTCGCTTTTCTTACCTGAATAATGAGATTCCAGACGTAAAGGTCACGGTCAACTTAGAAAACCAACCTCTTTACCTGGCGCTGGATGAGATATTTGAAGAAACTATGATCTCTTATCAGGTAGTAAGTGGACAGGTAATCCTGAAGAAAAACTTAGAAAAGGTAAAAAAAGAGAGCAGGCCAGAGGAGAAACAGAAGACTAAAGTAAGCGCTCAGGAAAGCATCCATGCCAAAGCTACTCCTCCTGCACCGAGTGGTGATCGCTATGCTGCTGAAGATGAAAAATCCGATAGCTTAGCAGAGACAGCTGACAAAACCGCTTCTGTGTCTATCAGCAAACAGCCGCAAATGATCAGCAGTGTCCCCTCTGAAGAAGCTGAGCTAAGCATAGAAGAATCACATAAGATTCCTGAAAATTCATTAGAAAATTCTGACAACGCACAAAATAACAGACCTACTATTCCGACTAATAAGAAAGAAGAGAAAACAAATTTGGGAAAAAGCTTTGAGAAGATAGGAATAGGGCTCAAAAAGCTTTTCCAGAAAATGCCAGGTGAAGACGAAGATGACTATGAGCGAAAAAGCTTTCAGTTCGGACTTATATATCCTTTGAGCACAAATGGAACACAGGCCGGCAAGTACGTAAATGAATTCTCGCTCAACTTACTGGTAGGTTATGCTGCTGGTCTTGATGGCGTAGAGTTTTCCGGCTTTGGCAATATTGAAAATGATTTTGTAAAAGGGGCTCAGTTTGCAGGTTTCTTCAACGTAGTAAAAAATAATGTAGACGGAGCGCAGTTCGCTGGTTTTACCAATGTCAATGGAGGTAATATGAAAGGCGGACAGTTTGCTGGTTTCATCAATATGGCAGCAGGTGAGGTAGAAGGTATACAGGGAGCAGGATTTATGAATATGACTACCGGATACACCAAAGGAGCGCAGCTTGCCGGTTTTATGAATGTAGTGACTGATGATGCCCAGGCCTTACAAGCCGCTGGCTTTGGTAATTTTGCATCAGGTGACATGAGCGGAGGGCAGCTTAGTGGTTTTATTAATTACAGCCATGATGTCAATGTGCAGCTTGCCGGTTTTATGAATGTCGCCTCAGGCGATGTACAGGGTTTTCAGGGTTCGGGCTTCATCAACCTTGCCCGTAATGTAAAAGGCGCTCAGCTGGGCGTATTCAACGTAGCAGACAGTGTGGATGGTGTACCCATAGGTTTTTTAAGCATAGTCAGGAAGAATGGTTACCGTCGTCTGGAATTCTGGGGAAGTGAGACACTGCATGCTAATGTCGGCTTCAAGATAGGCGTAGAAAAATTTTATAACATCTTCGCTTTCGGCTCACAGTTTGCTGCTGAAAACTTCAGATGGGGTTTCGGTTATGGTGTAGGTACTCAGGTCAATCTCTCTTCACAAGATTATATTAATATAGACCTGATGAGTTTTCAGGTAGAAGAAGATGGAGAACGAATTTTTGAAAACTCAGAACTTAACTTGCTCAATACCCTAAGAATCGGATATAACCATCAGTTCTCCGAGCATTTTGGAATTTTTGTGGCACCCACATTCAACGTGATGGTATCACAAAGACGGAATAGCACTGACGGAAGCATAGGTACTGATTTGGCACCCTGGACTGTTTTTGACAGAACTTATAGTGGTACCAACGTACAAATGTGGCCCGGATTTCACGTAGGATTAAGATTTTAGATCATCAACTCAACTTAACCTTTAATTATGAAGAGATTCACTACAGTACGCAATTACTTACTTATGGTCAATATGAGCTATGCTCGTGGCTGGGAAGAATCCATTCGTCTGTTTGATGAAGTAGAAAGAGAACTTCGTAAAAAGAAAAAGCCAGCGATGCAGCTACATTAGCTCCATTCCACACCTTTGAATCATTCAGTCAGAAGGCTTAGCCCGGATAATTCCGGCTGCTTTGAACCTTCTGACTTTTTTTATGCTTTGGTTATTTTTCCAAACCACAGCCTGCCTCTCATAGTTAGCTACTCATGAATTCATTTGCAAACAAAGTAGTTATTGTGACCGGTGCCGGACAAGGGATTGGAAAAGCGATTGCCCAGGCTTTCTCTCATCACGAGGCGCATGTCATCATTGCCGAAAAAGATAAGGAGGCCGGACTTGAAACACAAAAATGGTTAAACGATAAAGGCAGTAAAGCTACCTTTATCTCCTGTGATGTGGCTCAGGAAGATTCTATACAAACGTTTATTCAAAAGGTAGTTGAGCAGGAAGGGAGAATAGATTTTCTGGTCAATAATGCAGGTGTCTCGCGTTTTAAGCCCATGAGTGAACTCAAGGTAGAAGAGTTTGATGAAGTACTCTCTATCAATCTCAGGAGTGCTTTCATCTTTACAAAGTACACTGCGCCCTACTTAAAAAAATCTGGTAAAGGTGCTATCGTCAATATCGCTTCTACCCGTGCACTTATGTCTGAACCAGACTCTGAAGCTTATGCTGCCAGCAAAGGAGGTATTGTGGCCCTTACCCATGCTCTTGCCAACAGTCTGGCCCCTCATGTGAGAGTAAATGCCATCAGCCCTGGCTGGATAGAAGTTCGTGACTGGAAAAAAGCTTCGGCAAGAGAAGAGGTGACTCACCGGGAGGTTGACAAAAAACAGCATTTGGTAGGTAGGGTAGGCACTCCCGAAGATATTGGCAGGGCCGCAGTATTCTTATGTTCGGGTGAGTCTACTTTTATGACTGGACAAAATATAATTATTGATGGAGGTATGACAGTTAAGATGATCTACGAAGAGTAATTCTTATAACTTTTCCGTCTTTCATCAGTTCATTTTTTGTAAGACTATTTTTTCATTAACTATAATTTTTATGACTAACTATATAATAATATCTCATTTTAACGAAGACCAGGATCAGGAGTCTTTTGAGAAGAAAGTGAAAGATAACTTTCCCCGTTATCACGAAGAAAATACTGAAGAAATCAGGTATTTGGCCTTATCATCTCGTAATCAGGCGGGGGTTGAGGACAAGATCAAAGAGATACTTAATGAATATGGCATTAGTGACGACGAATACGTAGCCTTATACTATAGCCGTCCCGAAAATCCTGATGAAATCCAGCGGGCAATGATACTGGGGCACGACCATCTTATTGAGTCTGATATTCAACAGGTCAAGCCTGAAGATCATGTAGATACACTCAGTCGTTTGCTGAATCACGAGTTTTTTGACAAGAACTAAATTAGTTTATTCAATTTTATAGAAGATTAAGCCCACATTAGGGTGGGCTTTTTTTATAAAGTATTGACTGCTTACCTTACAGCAGTACTAAAGGCCTGCAAAAATTGTCTCCAAATTATCCTTATGCCCTCCATTAAATCTTTAAGGCGCATCTATCCTCCCAATAAATATAATTGGGAGCTTTGTTAGCAATCTTAAATGAGCATGCCATTTCCCTTCCTCATCCATTTAATTAAACTTTACCTTATTTTTATTTAACTTTTTATAGATTTTATTGTCTATTATCCTCTTTTATTACAATAGTATTCCTCAATAAATTGCTCCATCTCATAATGTTTTCTGTAGGAGGTACAAAAATTGAATCTTATGTCATGAAGTCATGGCAAGGTGTCAATGCAAAAAAGTTTTCACAGAAAAATTGATATAAAGATGAGCAAGGAATGCAAAACCACAGAGTTTAGTTTACATCTCTCCAGATCCAAGATGCGCAAATACCTAGAGAATGCGCTCTCTCAAGCTGAGCAGCAAGAGGTAGAATTACACCTTAAGCACTGTTCACATTGTTCTGGAATTATTGTAGAATACGTTGAAAATGAAGAGCCGGAGCATTACAAAGCTCATATGAATAAGCTGAAGGGCAAGCTCACTAACGATGTAAAACCACGCAAACGTGGATTTACCTACGGACGTATCAAGCTGATCAGAGCTGCTGCTGCGGTAGCTGCTTTATTCGTTTTTTCTTTTTTTGCACTGAATACCATGGTTGAAAAAGACTTTAACCTGATCTCAAAAGCTGATAAGGCAGAAACTGAACTCCCGAAGCTCGGCGCCAACCCAAAGAAAACTCAAAAGCCAAAAGCAAGTACACCTATCTTGAAAGAGAAAAAGACCGATGAGATACAGGATGAAGTAGAGATGCAAGAGGAAGAAGAGATACCTGAAGTTTTACCAAAAAAGAAAGTTAGCAAACCTGCTCCTGCTCAGCCTAAGCCTGTAGCGACAAAACCTCAAGAAGAGGCTAAAGAAACAACAACCAAGAAAGCTGAGGAAAAAATAGCTACTCCTGAAAATACACTGGCCGAAGTAACAGAAATTGCCAAAAAGGAAGATGCTTCTAAAGGAGAAGAGAAACCCGCTGAAAGCGCTGCCGTTGACAAAGAAGAAGAGGCAAAAGAGCAGGCTGAAGTGATAGAAAACATTCAACCGCTGCAAAAAATAGAGAAATTAGATACTGAGACTGAAAAAAAGGTATCTCCTGAGGCCAAGAACATTCAGAACATTCCTAGCAATAGCGTCGGACAGCTCAGACAAGAGTAAACTTCGTAAAGCTCAATTCACAAAAACAAAAAAGGGGCAAAAGCCCCTTTTTCATTAGCGTATTACATGTTATTGTTTTAACCACCGTAATGCATACCAGTATCCCACTCTACCAGCGGAACTGATTCGGCATCGCGCGTATCACCGTTTACAACTTCTCCAACAAAAATGCTGTGGTCGCCGATGGTAACATCCTCCCGTAATTCACATTCAAAATAAGCGGGCACCTCATCTAAAATAGGAGCACCGGTTTTACCTGAAGAAAAAGAAAAGCCATTGAGCTTGTTTCCTTCTACTGAGCTATCCTTAGCAAAAGATGATAACATATCTTTATGATCCTTTCCTACGATATTTACGGCAAAAATCCTGCTTTTTTCTATGGTCTCATGCAGATCTGACTGTTTCTTTACTGCTACTGTTACTAATGGAGGATCAAAAGACCCTTGGCTAACCCAACTTACTGTAGCAGCGGCGATATAGTCTTTCTCACGCGTTGACATTTCTTCACTATCTTTTCTGGAGGTAACAATATAAAAACCGTAGGTGATTTTCTTCAATGCCTGCGAAACTTCATTATGCTTGCTTACTTCTTTAATTCTACTCATATCTTCTATTGTTTGTCAGTTCAAAAAGTTTGTATCTACTTAAATAACACTGAGAAGATGGACTTGTTTTATAAGCAGGCTTACGAGCTTATAAACCTGTCTGAAGCACTGCAAATAACCAGGACACAAGTTCCCAGGTACCCCAAAGGATCAAAGCTATTATGGCTAAGAGTCCCAATCCTATGGCAACCAAAACACCAGTACCCTTTCCCTGATAGCGCCCTTCCTGATAATGCCGCTTCATGATGCGGATATTGCGTTCATTGGCCTTATAAGCAAAGTCAAAAATGTTACCCAATATCGGAATGCTACCTATAATTGCATCTATAAGCACATTGCCGATCATCAGAATCATAGCTTTTCGGCTGGCCCCATGACGATACATATAGAAAATTAAGCTCCCTGAAATAAGTAAACTGGCAGCATCTCCAATGCCGGGCAATAGACCAAGAATAGGGTCTAACCCAAAGCGGAAGTTAGTACCGGGTAGCCTAAAGCGGCTATCCATCAGATTGGTAAGGTTATCTACCCAATTTAGATCAGGGGTTTCGCGAGTGCTGGTGTCTGTATAGTTATTTCTTGTTCTTTGCATAGCTAAAAAAATATAGTTTTGGTTATAGTGGCCTAAAAAGATTATCTATTAACATTTATCTTACTAATGATAATCATTCTACATTCAACAAGCTAGACGCAAGGAAGTTGTAAAATCTAAAAGTTTTCAGTCTTACTTAGCTATCAGAGAAACATATCTCCTACTTCCTTCCAATTGTTTACCCTGCGAAATCTGGTTTCATGTACATTATGAGGAGAAGTAAAAATAATAGGTTCTCCAGAGAAGGTAAGCAGGTTTTTAGGATGGTCATCAATAAGATAATCTGCCTGAATGATGCTTTTATCTCCACAGAACACAAAATTCTTCCAGTGCAGAAAAGGAAAATGCTCCTGTAGCCAGTTGTATTTATGCCAAAGTGAATCGGGAAACTCCATGGCCGCAGAGACAATAAATATTTCATACCGCTCATGCATAGCCCTGATTACTTCCTGGCTATCCGGCATCACTTCCAGATCTTTGAAGAAGTCTTCCTCAAACAAATAATCTCGCACTACGTGTGAATGTTCTGGTTTAATAGCCTGCTCTAGGAGTTTTCCATGCAGCTTTTCAGGGTCTACACTCTCATATTGTTTTTCATAAAGTCGGACGAGCTTTCCCAATGCGTCAGCCATTACCTCATCCATGTCAATTGCTACTCTTTTTCTGGTCATTATGCTTAAGATTTGAATTATTCCTAAAGATAAAAAGTACGCAATACCTATTCCTAAGTTTAACTGTTCTTGCTTGATTTTGATTTTGGCAATAGACTTAAGATTAGGCAGTCCAGGTTGTCGGTGCATCATTAATAGTAAGCTTAAGATTTTTGCAAATAGTATGTTTCTCAGGTACTTGCAAAATACAAAGTCGCAATGAACACAAGCGTATTTTCTGAATATGATCTGATGTTTTGGTAGCTAGTTGTAGGCAATTGGCTTAAAACCAAATAATTCCGAGAGAGCAAGATTTTATTTCAAATAAAGGCCGGTGAACAAGCCGTCTTTCTCTCAGCAAGAGCATTAAAAGGAGTAAATAAGTACAATCAATCCTTCTTTTTGTCAAACTTTTTTGACTATTCTACTATCTGGCAATTTATTATCAGGTAAAACTTACAACTTAATGTTCCGATCTATTGTAAGTGGATTCTTAAGCTGTCTATGTGAAATTTTGCATCTCACTATAGATGTGGATCAAAAACATGAATAGAACAGAATTTTCATTAGGCTCACTTTTTTCAAATGTGATCAATGCTGGTTCAACAGAAGGTTTGCCCAAACAACTGGCAAAAAGAGTTCAACCCACAAACATAGTAGCCTTGGTCTTGTTTCTTATGGTTGGACTTCCTTTCACAGCCATTACCCACATCTATTTTCCATCATTAGTCTGGTATCCTCTGGGGGGAGGATTATTATGCGCCAGCACTATCGTCTTAAATTATCTGGGAGCCATTAAGTATTCAAGACTTATCATCTCACTAATCCCCATTACATTAGGTGCTATCTATAATGCTTATCTCAGTGGGCCCGAGGATGGCCCTCTACCCAGCTTATATTTACTAGAGCTTAGCTTTTCCCTTATTCCCTTAGTGGTTTATGATCCAAAAGAAAAAAAAGCAATTTTTCTCACCTTATGCTGCTGCATCCTTATCATTACTACTTTTCCTATTACCAAGCAGTGGTTCAATTCTACATATGATTCTACCATATTAAGAAGTGGCTGGTTAAACTCAGCGACGATCGTGCTGGCGCTTTTTACCCAGATAAGTTGTGTACTAGGCTTACTCTCCATCAGTAATAAAGCAGAAAAAGAAAGCGATGATTTGCGCAAAATAGCTGAGGATGAAAAGCGAAGGCTAGAATCTGAGCAGGAGGAAAGCATTAAAAAGGCGGAGGAACTAAGAATTAAACAGATAGAGGAAAAGAAGCTGCAATGGACGAATGAAGGTATCACTTCCATCTCCAAAATCATTAGAGATCATGAAGATCAGGATAAGCTATATGACAGGGTTTTAGCGGCTATTGTTAAATACGTTAATGCCAACCAGGGGAACCTGTTCATTGTTGAAGGTGAAAAAAATAATGCTGAAATTTTACTGAAAGCCTGCTATGCCTATGGCAGGAAAAAATATACTGAGCAAATTATCCTTCCCGGTCAGGGGCTGGTGGGCCAAACTTTCCTGGAACGACAGTACACTTACCTCACGCAAGTCCCTCAAAACTATATAAATATTACTTCAGGCTTGGGAGAAGCTACACCAGAAACGCTGCTCATTCTACCTCTGATCGCCAATGATACTGTACAAGGTTTACTTGAACTAGCTTCTTTCAAAAAACTAGCACCTCATGAAATTCACTTTCTGGAGAAACTGGGAGAAATTCTGGCCGGACAGATCAACAGTCAAAAGATAGTAGTCCAAACACAGCATTTATTACAGCAGGCGCAGGAACAATCTGAGGAGCTTAGGGCGCAGGAAGAAGAAATGCGCCAGAATATGGAAGAGCTTGCTGCTACCCAGGAGCATTCACAACGCCAGGCGGATGAGAACAAAAAATTGTATGAACAACTGTATGTCAGAGAGCATGTATTTGGCTTAACAACCATTTTATCTGAGGCAGATCTTTACGGCACTATTACTTTTGCCAATGATAAGCTGTGCGAAGTCTCTAAATATTCGCGAGTAGAGTTAATTGGTCAGGGCCATAATATCTTTCGTCACTCTGAAATGCCCAAAGGCTTATTTAAATTATTCTGGCAGACTATTAAAGGAGGAAAAGTATTCAGAGGAATTATTAAGAACAGGGCAAAAGATGGAACTCACTATTGGGTAGATGCGACAATTGTACCTATCAAAAATGAAAAGGGAGAAATTTATAAATACATAGGAGCGCGTTACCATATCACCGATGATTTAATGGCAGAGCATCTTTATGCCAAACAGCAGAAAGCTTTAGGCATTGAAGAAGGAAGTAAAATATAAGATAAATTTAACGAGAGTAAGGCGTTTGATGAACAGCGCCTTACATCTTCTGAAAAATTTTGGCATTCAGACTAAGGTAGAAAAACTTGTTCTTATCCAGCAAAGGAACTAAAGCATCATAGAAGCCAATAATCAACAGTCCTCCAGGGTTCAAATGATTAAAGAACTGTTCAAGCAGTTTTAGCTTTGCCACCTGATCAAAATAGATCATCACATTGCGGCAGAATATGATATCGTAATCATCTTCTATAGCATCACTGATAAGGTTATGTTGCCGGAAATTGACATGTTTGATCAAACTAGTATGCATTTTGGCTTGATCATCAACAGCACTGAAATACTTCCTGAACACTCCCATCCTATTATACTCACTATAGTTTTTTTCGTATTCTGCGATTTTAAGCGAGTGGTAAGTGCCTTTTTGTGCTTTGCTAATTGCCGCATTACTCATATCGGAAGCTACGGCCTTCACTTGAGGCTGTATGCCCATTTCCTGTAATACAATGCCCATGCTATAAACTTCCTCACCCGTGGAGCAACCTGCATGCCATACCTTTATTTCCCTTTTTTTAGGAATTGCATACAGCGCCTCTCTCCTCAAAGTTTGCCAAAGGATAGGGTCACGAAACATAGATGTCAGCCCTACAGCCACTTCATCTACGAAAGGATAAATGAAATCACGGTCTCGGAGTAATCTGATCCACAGATTATGCACTGTACCTAGCTTAAGCACACTAACTGCTCTGATAATCCTTCGCTTAAGCGATACCGGCTCATAACAAGTAAAATCTATACCATAGCGCCTCAAAATAGCCTGGGTAAGCGAGTGTAACTCTTCATCGGTAATGATATCGGGTGCAGCCATACATTTACACTACTTTGATAATATGAAACAGAAATTAATGCTCTATCAGGATTACTACAATGCGATTTACCTGCTGGTCCAGATTACGCATCGCATTAAAGGTAGCCTGATATGTTTTCTCGTCGCCTTCTTGAGTGATTAAGGTAAGTAGAGTATTGAGTCTGTTTTCCTGGCCAAGCTGGAAAAGCAAGTCGTGAAGACCTTCCGAGTTTTTGGTGATTTCGCTGATATTTTTTCTGGAGATCTCTGATCGCTTATAGCCAAAGGTCTGGAGGAATAGTGCATTACCTTTCTTCAAAGCTCCGCTGGGATCCATTTCTAAGGTCATTACCGAGCTATTGAGAGCCTCCAGCATTGCACTGAGCTCATTATATTTTTCTTTCTCATGGGTGTTGAACTGGGCAAACATCAGAATCTTCTGTAGCTTATTTTCCAGGTCAAAAATGGGGTTGAACGTCCCGTTCAGCCATAGATTCCTACCATCTTTACTTTTCTGAATAAATTCGCCCGAAAAAAATGTACCCGCCTTAAGATTGTCCCACATCATCTGTACCTGTGGCTTACCTTTTTCACTTTCGGGCAGCAGGTATTCGTAAGTCTTACCTTGCAATTCTTCATTATTATATCCCGTAACATTGAGATAAATAGAGTTAGCCTCTACCACTTTACCTTCAGGATCAAACTCCACAAATGCATTGGACCGCCCAATGGCTTCTAGTTTGCCAGTATAGTCCAGCGTAGTTTCTTTGATCTCCGTGACATCAGTTTGAATAGAGACATATTTTTCTATTTTCCCTGCTTCATTCCTGACTGGATTAATCATCAAGGATATCCAGTAGCTTTGTCCATTTTTTTTGTAATTCAAAATTTCCTCGTAAAAAGACACTCCCTTCCTGAGCTGTCCGCGAATACGATTTACTGTATCTGTATTGGTTAAAGGGCCCTGCAGTACGTGACCAGGTTTCTTTCCGATCACTTCTTCCTGACTGTAGCCCGTCAGACGAGTAAAGCCCTCATTGACAAATTCTATACAACCCTGACCATCAGTAATAATAACTGAGTTATCAGTATTATTAGCTACTAATGAAAGCTTTTCCAGTACCAGCTTTTTCTCCGTGATATCTGTACCCAGCATCAATACTTTTTTCTGCTGTCCTTTGTCAGCCTGTGTAGGGGTAAAAGAAGCATTGATCCACTTTTCCTCTCCCTGATGATTGGTTAGCTTAAAATCACCGGATCTGGCTATACCATGCTGTATATCCTGCCAGAAACTTGACTCTTCTTTTTCTGGTATAAATAACCTACGATCTTTTCTCTGCAGCACTTCTAAACTAAAGCCACTCAAGTTTACCAACTTATTGTTAGCTGTGAGTAAGTGGCCATCCAGGTCAAGTGTAGCGGTCAGGAGGCTGTTATCCATGGCCTGAAATACCCACTGTAGCTCAGATTGCTTGATCTGCATCTCTTTTTGGGCAGTAGTAAGCGTATCCAGATGATGGCGCATCTCTTCTTCACGGGCTCGCAGCTCGGCAGTCAGCTCTCGTGAGTTGTCAAGCAGGTGTTGTGTCTGCATTGTTACCTTTACTGTTCCGAGAGTAGATGCGATGCTTTCGGCCACCTTCTCCAGAAAAGCTATTTCATGAGCGGCAAGCTTCTGAAATGAAGCCAGCTCTATCACGCCATGGAATTCCTGATTTACTTTCAGGGGAACAATGACTAAGTGAGCGGGGGTAGCTTCCCCCAAACCGGAGGTGATGTGGACATAGTTTTGAGGCAGATCAGTGATACACATGGTTTGTTTCTCAAAGGCGCACTGCCCCACTAATCCCTGTCCCAACTTAACTTTCTTTTCCTGATACTTTTGTTTGTCGTAAGCATAGCAAGCAGTAAGCTCCAGATAAGGTTCTCCCTCCTGGTTTTCCTGCTCAATAAACAGACTTCCCTGATTACATTTCAGATACTTTACCAGATGTCTGATCACCTGATTGCTAAATTCTTCCAGATTATCTGTATTCTCTCTCAGGATTTCAGCAAAGTATGCATGCCCTTCGGTACTCCAGTTTCTTCTTTTCTCCTCATCCTGGTAAGCTTGCATTTTATCCCTCATATCAACCAGCGCCTTACCCAACTGATCTCCCTTTCTAAAGTGCAATAGATCTGTTTCTTCTTGTGTATTCTGCTGCAGGCTTCCTATTTTCTCAATGTACCGAGTAGCCTCTTGCATCTGGGTAAACAATTGATTGATATAATTTATGCCCTTTTTCGCCAAATCTCCTGAAGCACTGACTGCTTTATCCAATTTGCCACTACTCAACTTTTCTAAAGAAACTTCAACCTCCTTAAACTGGCTACTTATATTTCTAAAAGAGAGACAGATGATAATAGCTTGTAGTACAAAAATGACTACCAACCCTAGTCTCTTAAAAGGTACTTCTACCTCCCAAAGCACTAGTAGTAGTGATAAAGTAACTACCTCAGTAAGAATAATAATGACGTTCTTTCTACTCATAACAATCTATCCTACTTACCTTAAAAACACTTGTTCTATGCAGCCTGCTGTTTAATTCTCTCCAGAAACTGAGAAGACAGTATCCAGAAGAAATGAGGTTGAAGGGCAGTGTTGTTCTCAAAACGGAAGCG
>NZ_JBBPHP010000065.1:0-25417 GCF_038039535.1 Catalinimonas locisalis
CTATTAAAACTGCCTTTGCCTATTTGAATGATATAAAGCAAGGATTAGGTATCAGCTTAGTTGCGTAACTTCAGTTAGTAATACAAAGTTAAACACCATAACACTACTCCATAAGCTCAGCCAGTTCCAGCCAGCGATCGGATTTTTCATCAATCTGTTTGCTGATATTTTCAAGTTTTTGGGAAACTTCAGTCAATGCCTGGTGATCAGGCGCAGTAGCCGAAGAAAGCTGATTAAGTTCTTCGGTAAGTTGTTCTTTTTCAGCTTCCAGCTTTTCAATTTCTTCTTCTAAAAGAGCATACTCACGCTTTTCTTTGTAGGATGCCTTGCGTGATTTACTTTCATCAGCAGCTTTAGGAGTGACTTTTTGCTCTTTCTTTGCTGAAGATTTTTCAGAAGCCGATTTCTTCTCACTTTCTTCCTGAGCAGCTTCTCTATAATCAGTATAGTTGCCCGGAAAGTCTTTGATCTCTCCTCCCTGATCACTAAATACAAAAAGATGTTCTACCAGCCGGTCCATGAAATAGCGGTCGTGTGAAACCAGGAGCAGACAACCCTCAAAATTAAAGAGAAAATCTTCCAGCACATTGAGTGTCATCAAATCCAGGTCATTGGTAGGCTCATCCAGAATGAGGAAGTTGGGATTCTTCATGAGCACACGCAGAAGCTGTAATCTGCGTTTTTCCCCTCCGCTCAGATTTTTTACCTTATTATAGTGCATCTCTGGAGGAAACATAAAGTGCTGCAGGAACTGAGAGGCGGAAATAAAATTACCTTTGCTCACTTCTACGATTTCTGCTACCTCTTTAACTACATCTATCACCCGCTGATCATCATTAAAGCTGATCTCCTGCTGAGTGTAGTAACCAAAGACAGTATTTTGCCCCAGATCAATTTCTCCGGCATCGGGATTTAACTGTCCGGTAAGCATATTGAGGAAAGTAGTTTTGCCGGAGCCGTTTTTGCCAATCACTCCGATCCGGTCGCTTCTCTTGAAGGTATAAGAAAAGTCATCTACAATTTTTTTATTATCATAAGCCTTCTGAATGTGCGAAAGCTCCAGGATTTTTTTACCCTGTCGTCTGCCTTTTAGCCCTAGCTCAATATTTCTGTCCTCTACCTTTTGGTTGGCCTGGTCTTTCAGGTCGTAAAAGGCTTCTACACGGTACTTGGCTTTGGTTCCCCTGGCTTTAGGCTGACGGCGCATCCATTCCAGTTCTTTACGCATCAGGTTTTGTGCCTTATCAATGCCGGCCTGCTGCTGAGCCATACGCTCATTTTTCTTTTCCAGGAAATACTGATAGTTACCTTTGTAGCGATACACATTACCCTGATCTAGCTCCAGAATTTCATTGGTTACCCGTTCCAGAAAGTAACGGTCGTGGGTAACAAGTAAGAGTGACATCTTTTGGGTAGAAAGGTAATTTTCCAGCCATTCAATGGTGTCCAGATCAAGGTGGTTAGTAGGTTCGTCCAGAATCAGGAAGTCGGGCCGTTCTATCAATGCCCGGGCTAAGGCTACTCTTTTCCGCTGTCCTCCCGAAAGACTGCTTATCGGCTGATCCATGTGATACAAGCCCAGTTGACCAAGAATCTGCTCAATCTGATGCTCATAATCCCAGGCATTTAGGCTATCTACCTGGCTCATCAGTGATTGAAGACGATCAGAAGAAGCATCTTTGTGCAGTTCCTGTCGGTAATTTCTCAGAAGTTGAAGCACCTCATTATCACTTTCATAAATAGCGGAAAGCACTGTGGCTTCTTTATCAAATTGCGGTTGTTGTTCGGCAAAAGCCAGCTTTACATCCTTACTAATCACAACCAGGCCTTTGTCCTGTACCTCCTGACCGGCAATGATTTTCAGCAAAGTAGATTTGCCGGTACCATTAACCCCAACCAGGGCTACTTTCTGGCCTTGCTCTATACCGAAAGAAATGTCTTCAAAAAGAAATTTTTCCCGACCTTCGGCGGTCAGGTAATGTTTACTCAAAGATTCAACGGAAACGTGGATCATACAGCTAATGAAAGAAAAAGAATGGGCAAGATAGACATAAAAGCAAAAAAAAAGTGAACCTAAAAGGATCACTTTTTTCACTACTAATACAACAACCTAAAACTACTCAATCAAAACTTTAGAATTTGGTTTTACCCAAACCTTATATCTATAATATTTTTATCTCTGTTTAAGACGTTTATCAATAAACACGTGATTCTGCGACAAAGGTTTCATAAAAATGATAAAATTAATAAGAAAATCTTAATTATTTGTTTTTATTACTCACCACTCGTAGAAACCATATGGCTTACCTTATAATACTGCATGATCGCAAAGCTGGCGATGAAGCCTGAGGCTGTACCCTCAATTAAAATAGCTATACTTACCAACAGTGGATTTAAGTAACTACCAAAGGGTTCATTTTGTTGTATAACTTCCATAAATGCCGGATCAATAACAGTTACATAAAGTAACACCAGCGATGCAAAAGTAAATACTCCGACTACAGAAGTCAATAAGCCCAAACCTACCCCTTTGAGATAAGTTAAATGAACGCCTTTCATCTTTTTATACTTATCTATTGCCATCAGCACAAAGCTGGATAGAATAATTAAGTTAAAAATCCTAAGCTCAAGATTTTGTTCCAAATTGATAGCTTTCATTATCAGAAAGTATCCAACTAGCGCCAAGGTCATCAGTAAGCCATATCTTACTCCTATACGCTCAATGGTATTGTTGCCGTTCGTTTCCATAAGCTTGATAGTTTAGGACTTAAATACTAGTAACTTATTGATTTTAAGAATGTTTGCATATGTGTACAATCTTTTTACAGGAAACCAGATTAATTACAAAGAATTGAAGAAGTCAGGTAAGATGATCGGTTATCTTATGAATTATTTGTAGATACAAATTCGTTTCTTTGGCAAAAATGACAAGAGCTTATGATTGGATTGAAAAAAATTAGGTTATCAATGATGTGCATTATACTTTTGGCTGGACTTATGAGCGCGTGTGTAAGCAATAAGCCCAGAAAATTACCCAAAAAGGGGCCTATCCCTTGTCCTATAAGAGACTGTTAACCTTACTGCATTATGCAGGATATTATTATAGCTTTAGATGGATATTCCGGCTGTGGCAAAAGCTCTACCGCTAAAAAAGTAGCGCAAGCCCTGAACTATACCTATCTGGATTCTGGAGCTATGTATCGGGCAGTCACTCTTTATCTTCTAAAGCATCATGTAAATCTTCAGGATCCTGTAGCCATTCTTGAAGCTTTGGAGAATATCACAATTAGTTTTTCTCGTAATGAAGATAGCCGTATTAATGAAACTTATTTAAACGGTGAAAACGTTGAGGAGGAGATTAGAAAGATGGAAGTTTCAGAAAATGTAAGTGCTGTAAGCGCACTCCCTGTGGTACGGGAAAAGATGGTATATCAGCAAAGAGCACTTGGCAAAAATAAAAGAGTAGTGATGGATGGGCGGGATATTGGAAGTCATGTTTTTCCTGAAGCAGAGCTGAAAATTTTTATGACAGCTGACTTAAAGGTACGAGCCCGGAGAAGAATGAATGAACTTGCCGAGAAAGGCATAAAAGTTTCTCTAGAGGAGATTGAAAGTAACTTGGAAGAGAGAGATAAATTAGATAGCAGCAGAAAACAGAGTCCTTTGATCAAAACTGAAGATGCTGTAGAAATAGATACTACATATCTAGACTTTAACGAGCAGGTAAATAAAATCGTAGAGCTAGCAAAAAAATTGATTAATAGATAACAATTTAGACTGAATACTTTTAAGAAACTAACTAAGTGATTTCTTCCTATGGAAGTAACAATTGATAGTAACTCAGGTTATTGTTTTGGAGTAGAATTTGCCATACAGATGGCCGAAGATGAAATGCTGGATGGTAGCAAACTCTATTGTCTGGGAGACATAGTGCATAATGACATGGAAGTAAAGCGCCTGCATGACAAAGGGTTACGCATTATCACCAGGGAAGACCTTTCCAACGTTACTGACTGCAAAGTACTTATAAGGGCACACGGAGAACCCCCTGAAACCTACCAAACTGCCCTAAAAAATAATATTGAACTTATTGATGCTTCTTGTCCGGTGGTGCTTAAGTTGCAAAACCGGGTAAAGAATGCCTATGATATTATGCAGGAGAAAAACGGGCAGGTCGTAATATATGGACAACCGGGACATGCTGAGATCATTGGCTTAAGCGGACAGACCCGAGGGGGAGCTATCGTTATCCTCAAGGATGAAGATCTGGAGAAAATAGATTTCACCCGTCCTGTTACTTTATTCAGTCAGACTACTAAAAGTACAAAAGGCTTTTATCGTATTAAAGCGATGATAGAAGAGCGTATGCGTGCTTCCAGTCATGATCTAAATACCGTTGAGTTTAATGCAAATGATAGCATTTGCAGGCAGGTCTCTAACCGAGAGCCTCAGTTACAAAAGTTTTCTAAAGAACAGGATGTAATAATCTTTGTGAGTAGTAAAAAAAGTTCAAACGGTAAAGCTTTATATAGTGTGTGCAAAGCGGAAAATGAAAGAAGCTATTTCATTGCCAATGAAGAGGAGCTAAAAGCTGAGTGGTTTGAAAATGCTAGTAAAGCAGGAGTTTGTGGGGCTACCTCTACGCCAATGTGGTTAATGGAAAATGTAGCCAATGCCATCAAAAATATCGGTGAAAGTTGCATTACGACAGCCTAAAGCCCATAACGAGTGATATTGAATTAAGACATAAACTGAATATGCTGCATAGATCAGAAGTAACTGAGAAAAATTAAGGTTATTAGCTGATTTTGATTATTTTTGCAGCGTTTTTCCAATGGAAACGATCATTTAAACCTTATTTGCAACGGTAAATGTCTCAGCACATCAAACTTAAAAAAGGATTTAATATAAATCTTGCAGGTAAACCTCAAAAAGTAGTTGCCGAAGCTGACAAATCAGAAACTTTCGCTGTGAAACCCACTGACTTTCCCGGTATCATCCGTCCTAAGGTGACCGTAAGGGAAGGCGATGTGATAAAGGCAGGTACGCCGGTTTTTTTTGACAAGAAAATGAACCAGGTCATGTACTGCGCTCCGGTAAGTGGAGAGGTGGTAGAAATTGTAAGAGGAGAAAAGCGTAAGCTTCTTGAAATCAAAATACTGGCAGACAAACAACAGGAGTACGAGCAGTTTAAAGAGTACTCAGCTTCTGAATTGTCAGGCATCAGCAGAGAACAGGCTCAGGAAAGCATGCTTAAAAGCGGGGTTTGGCCTCAGATTATTCAGCGTCCTTTCGGCATAGTAGCCAACCCTGAAGATACTCCCAAGGCAATATTTGTATCTACTTTTGATACTCATCCTCTTGCTCCTGACTATGATGTTTTGCTGAAAGGTCAGGCGAATTACTTTGAGGCAGGTATAGAAATCCTGAAAAAATTTACCAGTGGAAAAGTTAACCTGGGAGTAAACGCAGACGCGGAAGTTTCTCCTATCTTTTCTAATGTAAAAGGTGTACAGGTTAATAAATTCTCCGGCCCACACCCTGCAGGTAATGTAGGCGTACATATTCACCACGTTGACCCGATAGGCAAGGGAGACCTGATATGGACATTAGATCCTTATGGGGTAGTGCAGATAGGGAAACTGTTTTTGGATGGTAAATATGATGCTTCTAAAATTATTGCGCTTACGGGTTCTGAAGTAAAAGAGCCTAAGTACTATCAGACTTATCTGGGAGCCTGCATAGATAAAATTGTGGGAGGTAATATAAAGCAGGATCATGTGCGCTACATTTCTGGAAATGTCCTCACTGGAGAAAAAATCAGCCAGAATGGCTATTTAGGTTTTTACCACCACCAGCTTACAGTAATTCCTGAAGGTGATCAGTACGAGTTCCTAGGGTGGATGAAGCCAACTACCAGCAAACTCAGCTTTCACCGGGCTTTGGGCTTACTGTCTTTTCTGAATCCTAAGAAAGAGTACGTGCTTACCACGAATACACTTGGAGAAGAGAGGGCCTTCGTACAAACTGGAATATTTGAGAAAGTGACACCAATGGACATCCTGCCTGAGTACCTTATCAAAGCTATTATGGCAGAGGATTATGATGATATGGAGGCATTAGGAATCTTTGAAGTGATAGAAGAAGACCTGGCACTGTGCGAATTCATAGATGTATCCAAGCACGAAATTCAGGCCATACTACGTGAAGGTATTAACTTGATTAAAGCTACTACATAAATATTGTAAGGTATATATGAAAGCGATTAGAGATATATTAGACAAACAGAAACCACTCTTTGAGAAGGGCGGTAAGTTTGAGAAGTATTATTACCTCTTTGAGGCTAATGAAACCTTCTTATTCGTTCCCAATGAAACCACAGGTATAAAAGGAGCTCAGGTACGTGATGCTATCAGTCTGAAGCGCCTGATGATCACAGTAGTAGTGGCTATGATTCCCTGCCTTTTATTTGGAATTTATAATGTAGGACATATGCACTTCCTGGCTACCGGACAGGCTGCTGCTTTTGGAGAAAAGGTTTTGTTAGGTGCTACTGTAGTATTACCGGTTGTGCTTACCGCTTATGTAGCCGGAGGCTTGGTAGAAGTAGTGTTCTCTCTCATTCGACGTCACCCGATTAACGAAGGCTTTCTGGTAACCGGGATGTTAATTCCTCTGATTCTTCCTCCTACTATTCCACTGTGGCAGGTAGCATTAGCCTCAGTTTTTGCAGTGGTTATTGCGAAAGAAGTGTTTGGTGGAACTGGGATGAACGTACTTAACGTTGCCATGACAGCAAGGGCCTTTTTGTACTTTGCATACCCTTCAGATATGTCAGGAGATGTATGGTATTATTTAGGAGACCAACAATATGCTGACGGCTTTACAGGAGCTACTGCTCTAGGCCTAGCGGCAGAAACGGTACTTGCTGAGGGAACTCAGGAAGTAACTTCAACACTGGCTACTACCAACGATGGCCTCTTTACTTTCTGGAATATGTTTGTAGGTTTTATCCCAGGTTCAATTGGAGAAACTTCTACCCTGATGGCACTGGTTGGAGCTATCATTCTTATCGCAACTGGAGTTGGTAGCTGGAAAATTATTTTAAGTGTATTTGGTGGCGCTCTGGGCTTAGGGTACTTACTCACTGCTTTTGGCGCTAACGAATTTATGATGATGCCTGCACATTACCACTGGGTAATGGGTGGTTTAGCTTTTGGCGCAGTATTTATGGCTACAGACCCCGTATCTGCTGCGCATACCGAATCAGGAAAATGGGTATATGGCGCATTGATCGGAGTGATTACAGTGATTATCAGAGTATTGAACCCTGCTTATCCGGAAGGAATTATGCTGGCAGTGCTCTTTATGAACGTATTTGCGCCGCTTATTGACCATGTAGTTGTTCAGTCTAACAAAAAAAGAAGATTACAACGTGCGACAGTCTAACACTTATATTATCGTATTTTCCGCCATATTGACTATCATATTGGGCGGATTACTTTCACTTGCAGCCGTAGGCCTTAAGCCTATGCAGGATATGCAGGTAGCTTTGGATACCCAAAAGAAGATATTGGGTGCAGTAATGGATTTGCAACCTTCGGACGATGTTCCTGCTATTTATAGCGAAAGGGTTGAGTCATTAGTAGTGAATGCTGAAGGAGAAGAAATACAGGAAGTGGATGGTGAACCTATAGTAGCTGAAGATGTGGATGTCGCATCACAATATGACAAAGCACCCGAAGATCGGCTTTATCCTGTATACAAATATAAAGGGGAGAATGGAGAGGTGAGCTCTTATATATTACCTGTCTATGGAAGCGGTTTATGGGATGATATCTGGGGATACGTTGCTTTGGAAAATGATCTTGAAACCATCAGAGGAGTTGTTTTTGACCATGCCGGTGAAACTCCTGGCCTGGGTGCCAGAATCACTACAATAGAGGTACAGGAACGTTTCGCAGGTAAGAAAATTTATGACGATATAGGAGAACTGGTAGCAGTACGCATGATGAAAGGAGAGACCGGAGAACCCAGTGCCTACAATGCTAACCAGGTAGATGGTATGTCTGGTGCAACGATTACAGCAGTAGGTGTTAATGATATGTTGTATAATTACCTTACCTATTATCAACCTTACTTAGAAAAGGCTGCGAAAGCGAACGATCTGGAGAAGCCTGACGCTGAAGAGCAGTACACTGATGTATAAAAACTTTTTTATCAAAAAGCAGATATTATTATGAGCACAGAAGTAGCTGATAAACCAGTAAAAGAAAAAGAGAAATCGGAAGCCTTACTGTCTAAGAGAAGACGAAAATTTGTTTCTGATCCTCTCAATGATGACAACCCCATTACTGTTCAGGTTTTGGGAATTTGCTCTGCCCTTGCTGTAACTACTCAGTTAAGCCCTACCCTGATCATGGCAGTCTCAGTGGTCTTTGTTATCGTATTTTCCAACCTGATTATTTCTTTGATCAGAAATATGGTTCCTGGCCGGGTTAGGATTATCGTGCAGTTAGCCGTAATTGCAACGCTGGTAACGTTAGTAGACCAGGTACTGAAAGCTTATTTTTATGATGCATGGAAAGTACTGTCAGTGTTTGTAGGACTGATTATTACCAACTGTATTGTAATGGGTAGGCTGGAAGCATTTGCTATGGGTAACAAGCCTTATGACTCAGTGCTGGACGGTTTAGGTAGTGGTTTTGGTTATGCTTGGGTAATTCTGGCAGTTGCCTTTTTTAGGGAACTATTAGGATCAGGGGCTATTTTTGGTTTCAAAGTTTTTGAAGCTATTGGCTGGGAAAGCTTTCCGACAAATGGACTTATGGTATCACCCGTAGGTGCTTTTATGATTCTCGGAATTATTATTTGGGTACAGCGTAGCTTAACCGGATACGTAGAACGATAAGCGACAACAATATTCACTATGGATTTAATAAATTTAGGAATTAAGGCAATTTTTATTGAGAACATGGTATTGGCCTATTTCTTAGGCATGTGTTCTTATCTGGCAGTATCCAAAAAGGTGTCTACCGCTGTGGGCTTAGGGTCAGCAGTTGTATTCGTACTTACCATTACTGTCCCGATCAACTGGTTACTTCAAGAACTTGTATTAAAGGAAGGCGCACTGACATGGGCAGGTGATCAGTTTGCAACCATTGACCTGAGCTTTTTACGCTTTATTATGTTTATTGCAGTAATCGCGGCGATGGTACAGTTGGTAGAAATGGTAATTGAGAAAGTGTCTCCCGCTCTTTATGGTACACTTGGGATTTTCTTACCCCTGATCGCGGTAAACTGTGCGATTTTAGGATCTTCACTCTTTATGGTTCAGAGAGATTATACTATTAGTGAAGCTGCAGTATTTGGCTTTGGCTCTGGTACTGGATTTCTGCTGGCTATCGTGGCACTTGCTGCTATTCGTGAAAAGCTGAAGTATTCTAACGTTCCCGACGGACTCAAAGGACTGGGAATTACGATGTTAATTACTGGTCTGATGGGTATTGCTTTTCTATCCTTCGTGGGAATATCTATCTAGGAGAAAAGGAGAAACAATATTGACTTTTGTAAAAGGTTTTACATCATCAATGTAAGACCTTTTTTTATTTAATTTAGTGCATCCTATGAACCGCTTCGTCTCTTATTTTTTTCGTGGCCTTCTCTTTGTAGTGCCCATAGCGCTCACCATGTACATTATCATTCTGGCCATTAGCTGGCTGGATAGTTTGATACCTTTTACCGTTCCAGGTTTAGGAATGCTTACCATTCTGGTATTCATCACGCTGATAGGATATCTGGCTTCTACCTTATTGGCGGGACCAATATTCAATTTGCTGGAAGAAGTACTTGTCAAGGTACCACTGATCAATATCATTTATTCATCGCTGAAAGATCTGATTTCAGCATTTGTAGGAGATAAGAAGAAGTTTAATCAACCGGTACTTGTTACCTTAAACCCAGAGTTTGTAATCCAAAAACCAGGATTTATTACCCAGAAGGATTTGTCACAACTGGGCTTGGTAGATCAGGTAGCAGTATATTTACCTCACTCCTACAACTTCTCAGGTAATTTATATATAGTTCCTGCAAAGTTTGTGGTGCCTATTAAGGCAGCTTCCAGTGCCGATATCATGAAGTTTATAGTGTCTGGCGGAGTATCAGGTTTACAAGAAGTTGAAAGTCAGGCAGACGAAGGAGATAGGCCAGGTTTGCATTGAGCTTGAAGTAATCCTTAGGAGAGATTTAGGTTATAGGGATTTTATTTTATTTTTGCCCCATGTCGGAAATGATTCTAATTATTGATTTTGGTTCTCAGTATACACAGCTCATTGCGCGTAGAGTTAGAGAACTGAACGTGTATTGTGAAATACACCCATTCAACCATCTTCCTGAGCCTGGCGCACTGGAAGATAAGGTAAAAGGAGTAATCCTTTCAGGAAGCCCTTGTTCAGTAAAAGACGCAGGTGCCCCCCACATTGATCTGCAAACCTATCTGGGAAAGCTTCCAGTATTAGGTATATGCTATGGAGCACAATTGATGGCTGAAAAATATGGAGGAGAAGTAGTGCCTTCCAAGATCAGAGAGTATGGCAGGGCCAAGCTGAGCAAAATAGATACCCATAAAGAGCTGCTCAAGGAGCTTACCCAGGATACGCAGGTTTGGATGTCGCATGGGGATACCATCAGCAGTGTACCGGATAATTTTGAAGTGATTGCCAAAACACCTACTGTGGCGGTGGCTGCTTTTAAAATAAAGGATCAAAATACTTATGGCATACAGTTTCACCCTGAAGTGACACATTCGCTGGAAGGTAAAACAGTGCTCAGAAATTTTGTAGTACATATCTGTAAATGTGCTCAGGATTGGACGCCCGATATATTTGTTGAAGCTACCATCGCCTCTTTACAAGAGACCTTGGGGGATGATAAAGTAGTGCTTGGCCTTTCCGGAGGAGTAGATTCTTCGGTAGCGGCTACTCTCCTTCATAAGGCTATTGGCAAAAATCTGCACTGCATTTTTGTAGATAATGGCCTTCTCCGTAAAAATGAGTTTCAGGATGTGTTAGCATCTTATAAGGACCTTGGGCTGAATGTAAAAGGCGTAGATGCACATAAGGAATTTTACGAAGCTTTGGCGGGGATTTCTGACCCTGAGGAAAAAAGGAAAGCCATTGGCCGGGTATTTATTGAAATTTTTGATGCTGAGGCACATAAGATCAAAGATGTAAAGTGGCTGGGACAGGGTACTATTTACCCAGATGTAATTGAGTCGGTATCTGTTAAAGGTCCATCGGCTACGATTAAATCTCACCATAATGTGGGAGGCTTGCCTGAAAAGATGCATCTCAAAGTAGTTGAACCCCTTAAAACGCTTTTTAAAGATGAAGTGAGGGAAGTAGGAAAGACATTAGATATTCCCAAAAACATATTACAAAGGCATCCTTTCCCCGGCCCGGGACTGGCTATCCGTATTCTGGGAGATATCACTGCTGAAAAGGTAAGAATATTGCAGGAAGTAGATCATATCTTTATCAGTAAACTCAAACAGGAAAACCTCTACGACGATGTTTGGCAGGCAGGAGTCATCCTTTTACCCATTCAATCAGTAGGGGTAATGGGCGACGAAAGAACATATGAAGGCGTTGTAAGTTTAAGAGCAGTGAGTAGTGTAGATGGTATGACGGCTGACTGGAGTCATCTGCCTTATGAATTTTTGAGTGATGTATCTAATGAAATTATTAATAATGTAAAAGGAGTCAATCGAGTCGTTTATGATATCAGCTCTAAGCCTCCGGCTACAATTGAATGGGAATAGTTAATTACCTATATTCTTTTATATGAAAAGTATGATGATCAGATATATTTGCATTTTTTGCTTGCTGTCTTTTACAGTACATGCGCAAACGAATCAGAGTAGTACTTCTTTGAAGGGGCGCTACGAACGAGGTAAACGTCTATACGAACAAGCGGAATATACGCAAGCCATTGAGGTATTCCGTACGCTAAGTCGTCAAGAGCAGGGTAATCCCTATGTAGAATATGCCAACTATTATTTTGGGCTTTCTGCACTCAAAGCCGGTCAGTACGACCTGGCTAAAAACATGTTTTTACAGGTGATTAGTAAATTTCCAGGGTGGGATAAACTGGGGGAAGTAGATTACTGGCTAGCTGTCACATATTTTAAAATGGGAGACTATGTGCAGGCTATGGGTTTGGTGAACGAGATCAATAATAGTCAGCTAAGTGCTTCACTTAAGGATGATGTGGCTGTTGCGAAAGAGTACTTTTTAGGTCAGGCTACTGCTGAAGAATTAGATGCTTTGCTCAAACAATATCCGAAAGATAAAATGCTTGCCGAGCAATTGGTGAAGAATATGTCAAGCAGGCTTTATGATGCAGAAGAACAGAAGTACATAGATTCTCTGGTAAATGCATTTGATATTGACCTGGCTAGTCTGGGTACAGTAAGTAAAGAGGCTTCTGTAAAGAAAAACAGCTATCAGGTAGCGGTACTTCTCCCTTTTCTTTATGGAAATCTAAAACCTGACGCCAGACAACAGGGAAATCAATTTGTGCTGGATTTGTACAAAGGTATAAAGATAGCAGCTGAAGAATTGCAACAAGAAGGGTTAAATATAAACATCCACGCCTATGATACGGAAAGAAGTGGAGACAAAACCAAAAGCCTCTTAAGCAGACCTGAAATGAGGGAGATGGATGTGTTCATTGGACCTTTATATGCTGGTCCTATTCAGGAAGTCACCCAGTATACTATGGAGAATCAGAAGTATATGTTTAATCCTTTATCCAGTAATCCCGCAGTGATTGGAGAAAATCCTTTTTCCTATCTTATGCTTCCCAGTCTGATTACTCAGGGACGTAGAGCCGCGCAATTTGCCATTGATTCTCTTAATAAAAATCATGCGGTAGTCATTACCAGCAAGTCCATACAGGATTCTCTCAAAGTGGCCAGTTTTGTAGAGGCTTTTGAAAAGTCTGGTCGAGAAGCTACGGTATTAGAAGAAGAGAATTTTAACAGAGAACGTATTGAAGAGCTGGTTGAAATGCTGAATGAGTTGGGAGAAGATAATATGATATACGTTGCTACTGATAAGGAGCTGATCATCAGCAATACTGTCAGCTCAGTAGTAATGGCAGAAAACAAGATCCCAGTGATTGGCAATGAAGAATGGTTAAGTGTAAGTTCTATTTCTTTTGATCAGTTGGAAGGATTTGAGGAATATCTGATCGCACCGGGCTTTATCAATCCTGAAAATGAAAATTTTCAGGCATTCAGAGAACAGTATCGTGAAAAGTATTATGAGATTCCAAATAAATACGCTTATGCAGGTTATGATCTGCTCATGTACATAGGAAATATGCTGAACAAATATGGCGTGTATTTTCAGGAGTTTTATACTCAAAAAGAGAAAATCAACAGTCTCTTATACTCAGGCTATGATTACTATAATGCCAATGACAATCAACTAGTGCCCATAGTCAAATATGAGGAAGCGAAACTTAAGGAAGTAGATGTACGTCAGTAGTAAAGAGCTTGAAGAGCCTATTTTTCTTAAAATAAATCTGAAAACCCATTCATGCATAGCATTGAGAGAAGTCGTACGTTATTTGCAAAAGCCCAAAAATATATTCCTGGAGGAGTAAACTCGCCTGTAAGAGCTTTCAAAGCTGTGGGAGGAGACCCACTCTTCATTAAATCTGCCAAAGGAGCTTATGTCTATGATGAAGATGATAACCAATACATAGAACTGATCAATTCCTGGGGACCAATGATTTTGGGTCATGGGAATGAAATGATTGAGGAAGCTGTATCCAAAGCTATTTCCCACTCATTATCTTTTGGAGCACCTACTGCCAAAGAAGTGGAAATTGCCGAGCTCATCGTGGATATGGTACCTTCTATTGAAAAAGTACGAATGGTAAATTCTGGTACCGAAGCTACCATGTCGGCTGCGCGATTGGCGAGAGGCTATACCGGAAAAGATAAAATCATCAAGTTTTCAGGCTGTTATCACGGCCATGGTGACTCGTTTCTCATCGCAGCTGGAAGCGGAGCGATGACGATGGGCGTACCCAATAGTCCGGGGGTTACTGAAGGTACTGCCAAAGATACTTTGCTGGCGAATTTCAACGATATTGAGTCGGTAAGAAGCCTGGTAGAAAAGAATAAAAACGAAATTGCCGCGATTATTTTGGAGCCGGTAGCTGGAAATATGGGCTGCGTTCTTCCTAAAGACGGTTTCCTGCAGGATTTGCGTAAACTTTGTGACCAGGAAGGAATCGTGCTGATCTTTGATGAAGTGATGACTGGTTTCAGACTGGCCAAAGGCGGAGCGCAGGAAGTATACGGTGTTACTCCCGACATGACTACCTTAGGTAAAATCATTGGTGGAGGTATGCCGGTAGGAGCGTACGGTGGTAAAAAGGAGATTATGGATTTTGTATCGCCCAGCGGTCCGGTATACCAGGCAGGTACTTTGTCTGGAAATCCGATAGCGATGGCAGCGGGATTTACTATGCTCAACTACCTCAACGAAAACCCTGCTATCTATCAGGATCTGGATAAGATTACTGCTAAACTGGTAGAAGGCTATCGCCAGAATTTAGAAAAGCTTGGATTGAATTATACGTTAACGCATCTGGGTTCTATGTTCTCCATTTTTTTTACTGACCAGGACGTATACGACCTGGATTCTGCCAGCACTTCAAACACTGAACTTTTCGGGAAGTATTTCCGCAGCATGCTCAATCAGGGAATATACCTTGCCCCTTCTCAGTTTGAGGCTTTATTTGTTTCACATGCCATCACTGATAAGATTGCCGATAGAATTATCCTCGCCAATTATCATGCGCTGAAAGAAATTCATGAGTTGTAAGCAAATTGAGCCACTTTTATAGTGGCTTTATTACTTGTGCAATGTCTTAATCTTATTAAGGATTTTTTTTGCATAAATGTCTCTAGCTTCGCAATGGTGATAATGTTTCTATTTAATGCGAAGCGAAGTGAATCTGAGATATACCCTATATGTGATCATTACCCTCTTTATCACGGCCAACAGTGCCTTTGCACAGAATGACATGATTAAAGAGGCCATCACTTATGAAGAGCTTTATGATGACCCTTATGCCATCAACAAGCTCTTTGTGCACTTACAGCCCCTGTATGCGGAGCTGTTTGCTACGAACGTTAATGCGGGCTTTGGCCTGGGAGCCAATTATCTGCATAAAGACAAAGCTGATTTCTTTGCGAATTTTCGCCATGCCTATGCCCGCTCTACAGATTTTGTGAGAAATATTGCTTACAAAAACTCCTCAGTAGCCAACAAACCGAATAGTTTCACATACATGGAAATTGGCGGAACCTATCACGTGAAAGATGAGGAGACGGACACGGAGACTAAAATGATTTTGTACTCTAAGCGTTATCAGAAAGGGAATCGCTGGGCATCCCAAGTACCTGAGCATACAATCATCCCCTCCAAAGTCAGAAAAGTGATTGGGGCGCGTTTGGGAGCTTTTACCTATGCAACTTCTATAGACTTAAAACGCATAGCTTCAGAACAGGAAGTAGTGATTGAAGACGAATTTGGAACATTTCCCTCAGACTTATATTCACATACCAACCAAAGTGTGACAGGTGCTTTTGTCGGAGGTTCTATGTCATGGATCAAGAACATGGCAATCAAACCAGATAAAGGCTATGGAATACTTTCTGACGATTTGCTACTAACCACTTTTCTGGATTTTATGTTTGCTCCTAGTATCACCATAGAAGATATTCAGTACAGAGATCCGATAAGCAATGATATGCGTACTTTTTCTACTCAGGAGCTTAAGACTAAAAAATTTGGTTTTCGCCTGGGGATAGAAGGAAAATATAACCGTGAGCTGAGCTGGGCGTATGGGGCCGAAATTGGTGCCAGACCTACGGTGAATGGTAAAGGATTTTTTGCTTTGATCAAAATCAGCCTTCCGGTATACAGTACAAACCTGGATTACGGAAGAGAAGCTTTTGGGAAGTAGGGAAGGATAAGTTCAACCACAAAGTGAGAATCACGCTCAGAAACTTTTCTGAGCGTTTTTCATTTTACAGTACTCCCTTTGTGCTGGGGAGTTTATCCATATTTTTGATATCTCTGCTCACCGCCATTTTGATGGCTTTAGCTAAAGCTTTGAAGGTAGCCTCAATTTTATGGTGCTCATTATCACCTTCTACCTTGATGTTGATGTTGCTCAGAGAAGTATCGGAAAATGACTTGAAGAAATGATAGAACATTTCGGTAGGCACGTCGCCAATCTTTTCTCGTTTGTACTCAGCTTCCCAGATCAGCCAGGGACGCCCGCCAAAATCAATGGCTACCTGGGCAAGTGATTCATCCATAGGTAGCAGAAAACCATAGCGCATGATACCTTTTTTATCTCCAATGGCTTTGCGATAAGCTTCTCCCAGCGCAAGTGCGGTATCTTCAATCGTATGATGTTCATCAATATGTAAATCACCTTTTACCTTTACTTTGAGGTCAGCACCGGAGTGACGTCCCAGTTGATCCAGCATATGATCAAAGAAGCCCAGGCCAGTATGGATATCGGTTTGCCCCTGCCCATCCAGATTCAGGTAAATTTCAATATCTGTTTCCTTGGTAGTACGCTTTACTGTAGCAGTACGGGAGGGAAGCCGTAAATGCTCATATATTTTATTCCAGTCGGTGGTACTAAGCGCTGCATCTTCAGCAATCTCGTCAGAGATATAAATGGCCTTGGTCCCCAGGTTTTTGGCAAGTTCTACATCGGAGAGGCGATCGCCCAGCACATAAGAATTAGCCAGATCATACTGCTCATTATTCATATACTCGGTAAGCATGGCGGTGCCTGGCTTACGGGTAGGCTTATTTTCGTGACCGAAGCTGCGGTCAATATGGATGGCTTTAAAGGTAATACCTTCTCCTTCCAGTATTTTCAGCATTTTGTTGTGAGCAGGCCAGAAAGTATCTTCAGGAAAAGAATCCGTTCCCAAACCATCCTGATTGGTCACCATTACAAATTCATAATCAGTTTCTTCCGCCAGCTTACGCAGATTGGAAATAGCCTTAGGCAAAAACTCAAGTTTTTCCAGCGAATCTATCTGCTTGTCTTCCGGCTCTATGATGATAGTGCCATCACGATCTATAAAAAGTATTTTTTTCATCTGTGTGAATTTCTGATCAATGTTAAAGCATAGCTGCTCTAAATCAAAGTGATAAACCGGCACAAATCAAAATAATACTCACATTACTTCCAAGTTCTAACAGGTTCAGGAAGATGAGTGTCAATCCAGTCTATAGAATTCCTAAACCATGAGGAGGGCTCAGCTTGTAAAAGAGAATCAGCTTCCTCAGTGATCTGAAGCTTTTGAACTTCATCCGAAATTTTTATTGGAATTAAGGCATCATACTCCTGAGACATTAATAAAATACCGACAATAAGTAAGGTGCCAATAAGGCTCAGCTGTATGAGTTTTGAAAGGAGTAAGTCTTCTCTGAAGCTTTTCATAGTAGAGTAGATATACATCTAAGATAAGTAAGAATCCAGGTTTTGGTATTCTTTTTCTGGCTGAACCGGCAGAACAAGAGGGTGAATGGTTCAGAGTTGAGGATGAAGTAAACCATGATAATCTCAAGAAAAATTTTTGCAAAGGAGGTAGGGTAGAAGTGGGTTTGTCTGTATTAGCTATAGAAACAATCAAAAAGCGAAAGCAATATTAACCCAAATTCACTTCAATTGATTTTGAAGAAATACAAACCCAAACCCCATGAAAAAAATTGCCTTGCTGTCATTCATACTGCTGACAGGATTTTATCAAAGTTTACAAGCCCAGCAAAAATTTACACTCAATGGTTATATCAAAGACGCTACCAATGGTGAGGAACTGATCGGAGTAACCGTACTGGTAAAGGAAAAAGGTGCAGGTGTAGTAACCAACGTGTATGGGTTTTACGCCCTTAGTCTGCCTCCTGCTAATTATGATGTGGAATTCAGTTACGTAGGATATCAGACCATAACAGAAACCATTGAGCTCCAAAATAATCAGGAGCTTAACATCTCTCTGACCCCTTCTGTCACTGAGATGCAGGAAGTAGTCATCACGGAAGAACGTGCGGACGAGTTTAAAAACGTAGAACGCATAGAGATGAGCCGTAATGAAATACCCGTAGACCTGGTAAAGAAGACGCCGGCCCTCTTTGGTGAGCCGGATATCATCAAGACGGTGCAGATGATGCCCGGTGTGATCTCCGCCGGTGAAGGTACTTCCGGTTACTTTGTCAGAGGTGGTGGGGCCGATCAAAACCTGATCCTCATTGACGAAGCGCCCATCTATGATCCTTCTCACTTCTTCGGACTGTTCTCGGTTTTTAATGCCGATGTGATCAAAGATTCGGAGCTTTACAAAGGCGGTATCCCCGCGCAGTTTGGCGGTCGCCTTTCTTCTATTCTGGAAGTACGCACCAAAGATGGCAATAACCAGCAGCTTTCCGGTTCTGGTAGTATAGGCCTACTGGCCAGCAAAGTGATGCTGGAAGGCCCTATTGCCAATGAAAACAGTTCTTTCCTGCTTTCTGCCCGCCGTTCTTATGCGGATGTGTTTTTAAAAATGTCACCTGACCAAGACCTGAGAGAGAACCAGGTGTATTTCTACGACATTAATGCGAAAGTGAACTGGAAGCCGGACAATAAAAACCGCTTCTTTCTGGCCGCTTATGCCGGGAGAGATGCCTTCAATTTTGACAATCTCTTTGGATTTAACTGGGGGAATAAGACCGGAACGTTTCGCTGGAATCACCTTTTTAACGAAAAGCTTTTCTCCAATACCACCCTTATCGCCAGCAACTTTGATTATACACTGGCAAGTGAGCAGTCCGCCGCCGAATTTGACTGGAGTGCCAATCTACAGGAGTTTTCGCTTAAGCAGGATTTTAATTACTTCGTCAACCCCAAAAACGTGCTGAGTTTTGGTTTGCAAGCTTCATATCGTCGTTTCTCTCCCGGTACAATCAAGCCAGGAAGTGATGAGTCTTATTTTGGCAGTATAGAAATGGATAAAATGTATGCGATGGATTATGCATTGTATGTAAGCAATGAACAGCAGATTAGCCAGCGTTTATCGCTGCTGTACGGATTGCGATTGTCAGTTTTCCAGAATGTGGGAGAGACTACCATCTACGAATATGCTAAAAATGATCAGGGACTTCCTGATAACATCAATGTACGCATTGTAGATTCTACCTACTACGGCAGCATGAAGCCAATCAAGACTTTTGCTAATCTGGAACCGCGTTTCAGCGCCCGCTATATGTTGGGTAACAATAACTCGGTGAAACTTTCTTACAATCGCATGGTGCAGTACGTCCATCTGATGTCCAACTCTACTGTGCCCGTTCCCTTTAATACCTGGACGCCCAGTTCTCCTTATCTGAACCCTCAGGTGGCTGACCAATTGGCCTTGGGATACTTCAAGAATTTTAATGATAATATGTTCGCTTTTTCGGTAGAGTCTTACTACAAAAAGATGCAGGATGTGACTGATTTTGCTGATAACGCCAATCTGCTTTTGAACGCAGATGCTCCGGTAGAATATCGTCAGGGAGAAGGAGAGTCTTATGGACTGGAATTCTTTCTGCAAAAGAACAAAGGACGTATGACCGGCTTTGCCAGCTACACCTTGTCTAAAACAGAGCTAAACATACCCGGTGTAAATCGCAATGAGGTGTTTCCTGCCAACTATGACCGTCGCCATGTCGCCAATATCGTAGCCAACTATGGTGTGAATGATCAGTGGTCAATCGGAGCAAATTTTACCTATTCCACCGGAAGACCATTTACACTACCCGTTGGTCGCTATGTGTTTGATGATTATAATGTAGACCTGTACTCAGAGCGCAACTCCTATCGTTTGCCTGCCTTCCATCGTCTGGACCTGTCGGCCAACTACGAGCCGCGCAGAAATGCTACCCGTCGCTGGAAGACCTCCTGGAACTTTGCCATCTATAATGCTTACAACCGCAGGAATCCTTTTACCATCTACACTCAGGCAATACAAGATGAAGAGGGGAATGTCATAGATCCTGACAAGAAGGAAGCCCGTATGGTATATCTCTTCCCGGTTCTGCCCTCTATCTCTTACAAAATCACTTTCTAAATACCAGATCAAGAAATACAAAGATGAAAACGATCATAAAAATAATATTACTCAGCTTTAGCGCGGCTGCCTTATTCAGTTGCGACGAACCCATAGAGCTAGATCTCAAACAGACACCCCCTCAGTATGTAGTGGATGCATTGATCACCGACGAGCTTACCGATCACTATGTGAAACTTACAACTTCAGTGGACTTTTATTCCGAGGGAAAAACACCCGGTGTAAGTGGAGCTGAGGTGGAAGTAAAGGATAACCAAGGCAATGTCTATAAGTATCATGAAAGTGAAACTGAGAAAGGACTTTATACTGCAAATTTTGAGGGCAAACCCGGTAATACCTACAGTCTGCAGATTGCGCTACCTGATGGTGAGTCTTTATCTGCTGAAGAAGAAATGACTCCTTTAGCCTCCATTGATAGCCTGGTGTGGGATATAGACGAAAGAGCGCAGGAAGACCCGGAAGAAGAAGGGCTTTACTACCGCATACGCATTTTTGCCCGTGAACCTTCAGCTACCAAAGATTATTATTTATTCAAATTCTTTCGCAATGATTCTATACAGAACTTTGATTCCAACACCGGTATCTTCTATGCCGATGATGAATTGATCGCTGGCTATATCTATGGACTGGAATCTCCGGAACTGTATCGTAAAGGGGATAAAGCAACGTTTGAGATGTACCACATCAGCCGGGATGCTTATCTCTTTTACAATGACTTGGATAATGTATTAAATGGCGATGGCGGTATGTCTGGCCCTTCTCCCGCCAACCCACGGACCAATATCATCAGTGCTGATGGCTTAGGACTGGGCCTTTTCCAGGTTTCAGCCCTTGACCGCACTACGATTGTTGTAGGAGAGTAGCAAAAATACAATGTTGTTGTGGCTATAGAAATGCCGGGCTGTTTGGTCCGGCATTTTTTGTTGATCTCTATATTTTTCCTGCTCACCCGACCTTACTTCCCACTCATTACACTTTTTGAGGATAAGTGTCTGATGGTCGGGATATTTGAGCATCAATAAAAATTAAACACTATGTTTATCTCAATCACTTATCTGAAAGTAAAGAGTTTATGGAAAGTACCCGCTTTTATGCACCATGTGTATAAGATTAACCAGCAAATCGCTGGTGCTGAGGGCGTTATTTCGGTGAATGCTAAAGCAGGTATTTATCGCAACTACACCCTTACTGCCTGGGAAAATAAGGAGAGTATGATGCGGTTTCGTAATAATGGGGCACATCTGCAGGCCATGAAAGTCATTGGAAAGCTGTCCAATGCGTATGGCTCATATCACTATGAGGCAGACAGTATCCCTTCATGGAAAGAAGCACTTCTCCTATTGCAGGATCATTTAGCAAACCCTAAGAAAAGAAAGGCACATGTTAATGTCAAAGCCTGACCTTGGATGCATCAAACTGTTTGATCTTGTCCAGTAACTGCTGATTTTCACTTTCAGTACCCACCGTAATGCGCAGACAATCTTCGCAAAGCACTACTTTGGAGCGATCACGAACGATCATCTTTTCATCAATCAGGTAATGAAAAAGCTCGGCTGCATGCTGCATCCTGACCAGCAAAAAGTTGGCATCAGAAGAGAAAACTTTTTTCACCAGCGGTAGTGTCTCCAATGAATGCTGCAATTCAAGTCGTTGGTTCAGTATTTTTTGCACAATACTTTGGTGCTGCTCGGTCTGTTCCAGCACTTTAAGTGCAGCCTGCTGTGTCAGTGCATTGATGTTGTAAGGAGGCTTGATCTTATTCAGCACAGCAATAATTTCTTCTGAGGCGAAAGCCATGCCTAATCTGAGGGCTGCCATGCCCCAGGCTTTGCTCATGGTCTGCATGATTACCAGATTGGGGTACTCAGCCAGCTTTTGCGACCAGCTCAGTGTATCGGCAAAATCAATATATGCCTCATCAATGACGACTACACCTTCAAAGTTTTGTAAATAATGCGCTATCACCTCGGGTTGAAGCAGATTACCACTGGGGTTATTAGGAGAGCAAAAGAACAGTAATTTACTATTAGCGTCAATGGAATTGTCCACTGCCTGAGGGTCAACCTTGAAGTCAGTGGTGAGCTGCGCTTTTTTCAATGCTACATCATTGATGGCAGCACTTACTTCATACATGCCGTAAGTAGGAGGAAGGATGACAATATTATCCACCCCAGGGCGGCAAAAAGCCCTGATCAGCAGATCTATGGCTTCATCGCTACCGTTCCCCAGAAAGATGTTTTTTGCCGGTACCTGCTTGATCTCGGCAATGCGCTTTTTAAGCAACTGCTGATAAGGATCAGGATAACGATGATAGCCGGCTGTAAGGTCGGGCGTGCCGGGAGTATCCACTCCGGGAGTACCAAAGGCATTTTCGTTAGCATCCAGAAACACTCCTTCCGTACCGGAGTATTCATCACGGGCAGAAGAGTAAGGTTTGATACTGGCTATATGAGGCCGTAATAATTTTTGTAGATCAAAAGCCATGTGATAATGAAGCTAGATATGATGATAATTTGAAGAGAAGGAAAGAAGGCTGAAGTTGATCATTCAGCCATTCTCAGCTTTAGTTTTAAACCGCTTTCTTATGCTTGATCTCTGCCAGTCGCAGAGAAACCGCTTTCTTGTGAGCAAGCAGCTTTTCTGCTTCAGCCATGATTTCTACTGTAGGTCCAAGGAGTTTTAAACCTTCTTCGGTAATCTCCTGATAAGTTATCTTTTTTACAAAGCTATCCAGAGAGACCCCGCTATACGACTTCGCATAACCATTGGTTGGCAAGGTATGATTAGTGCCAGAAGCATAATCGCCAGCCGACTCAGGGGTATAATGGCCCAGAAAAACAGAGCCTGCATTGAAGATCTTGTCCATTACCTCCCGAGGCTTTTCAATAGCCAGAATCAGGTGCTCTGCTCCGTATTCATTGAGCAGGTCTATACAATCTTTGGAAGACTTCATCACACAAACTACACTATTATCTAATGCTGCCGCAGCAAAATCATGACGAGGCAGCATGCTGAGTTGCTTGCTGAGTTCATTCTGTACCTTTTCTACCAGCTTCTTTTCGGTAGTGACCAACAGTACCTGGCTGTCGGCTCCGTGTTCTGCCTGAGAAAGCAGGTCGGCAGCGACAAAAACCGGATTGGCAGTTTTGTCGGCAAATACTGCCACTTCCGAAGGACCAGCCGGCATATCTATGGAAACGCCCTTCTGGCTGACAATCTGCTTGGCTACCGTTACATACTGGTTGCCAGGACCAAATATCTTGTGCACTTTAGGAATCGTTTTGGTACCATACGTCATGGCAGCGATGGCCTGAGCACCTCCTACTTTACAGATTCTGTCTATGCCTATCAGCTTGGCAGCATACAAGATTGCCGGGTGTAGTTTTCCCTCCCGATTGGGCGGGCTGCACAGTACAATCTCCTGGCAACCGGCCAGCTTAGCGGGTATGCCCAGCATGAGCACAGAAGAGAAAAGAGGCGCGGTACCTCCTGGTATATATAGTCCTACTTTCTGAATGGCTACGCTCTTACGCATGCACATTACTCCTGGCATGGTTTGTACAGCCAGTGGTTCATCTCGCTGAGCAGCGTGGAAAGTCTCAATATTCTGATAGGCCGTTTGGATGGCCTCTTTTAGTTCTTTACTCAGAAGCTTCTCTGCCTTATTAATTTCTGCATTGCTCACTTTGATATCATCAAGCTCTACATGATCATACTCCAGGGCAAACTGTCTTAAGGCTTTGTCTCCTTTCTTTTTTACCTTCTTAATGATAGGCTTAACGATCTTCTCAATTTTTTTGAATTGCTGGGTAGGTCGCTTCAGTATATCTTCCCAGTCCTCAGGAGAAGGATTAGCATATATATTCATCAGAGTATCATTTTTTCTATGGGTACTACTAATATGCCTTCGGCTCCGGCAGCTTTGAGCTGCTCAATGACATCCCAAAACTCATCTTCCTTGATGACAGAATGTACTGAGTTCCAACCGGACATGGCCAAAGGTAAAACCGTAGGGCTGCGCATGCCGGGAAGTATCCCTATAATTTGCTCAGTTTTGTCAGCTGGAGCATTGAGCAGTACATATTTATTGCCATTACCTCTCTGCACAGCGTCAATGCGGAAGATCAGCTGATCAAGAGCTTTAAGCCGCTCAGGAGTAATATTTTTGTGCCCGATCAATACAGCTTCGGATTTCAGTATGGTTTCTACTTCCTTGAGGCCATTGCTGAGCAAGGTGCTACCGGAACTTACGATATCACAGACAGCGTCGGCCAGGCCAATGCTGGGAGCAATCTCAACCGATCCACTGATTTCGTGCAGGTGCGCTTTAATCCCTTTGTCAGCAAAAAAGCGCTCCAGAATGACCGGATAGGAAGTGGCGATGCTCATGCCCTCAAATTCCTGCACACCCTTGTACTCTTTATCACGGGCAATCGCCAAAGACAGGCGGCATTTTGAAAAGCCGAGCTTCTTGATCAGGCTTACATCTTTACCCTTCTCCAGCATCACATTTTCTCCCACAATTCCAATATCCGCTACGCCATCTTCTACATAGCCGGGAATATCATCATCCCTCAAAAAAAGGAACTCCGCAGGAAAAGTGTGCGAAACCGCTTTGAGTCTTCCTTTGCCATTGTTGAAATGTATGCCGCACTCCTTGATGAGCTTGATTGAACTATCACTAAGTCGTCCTGATTTTTGAACCGCTATGCGTATTCTTTCTTTCATGAAAATTTGTGGTGAAAATGATTAAAAAAGGATTGTTGAGGCACTTGCAGGCAAGCGTCTACACATGATGACAATGGGCGATATGGTGCCAATGGTATTGCATAAAACTTCATTTCAGAAAACTCCATCCGGGGCATTAGCATGCTGAGTATCTTTATTCTGACTGTTGCTGAAGTAACGCCTGCAAATATATAAAATGCTCTCAATTCGCCACGGAAATCATGAAGTATTCTAAACATCTTTCTTTCCAATAGAAACAAAAGTGAGGGTAAAAAAGTCATTTCATTACCGGATTTCTTGTGTAGGTTTGCATTCAGTAATTAAGTGGGAAGCTGGAAGTCAGGAGTTGGAAGTCTGCAGCCAGAAGTTAAAACTTCCTTCTTCCAACTCCTGACTTCCGTCTTCTTCTAACCCAAAAATTACACTACGGTACAATTTGATTCAAGAGTAGTTTTCGTTTATTGGCATGCTTAGTCAAAGAGTCAAGGTATA
>NZ_JBBPHP010000066.1:0-24450 GCF_038039535.1 Catalinimonas locisalis
AAACTGCCTTTGCCTATTTGAATGATATAAAGCAAGGATTAGGTATCAGCTTAGTTGCGTAACTTCAGTTATTAAATGATATTCTGATAATTTCCCAGCTAGGGTAGCCCCTTGTCTCAATATAAGAAAATCAAAATTACCTCTATCAAAGCTGATAAACTATAAAATCACTCCACAACGGACCTAACACCCCAAACCCTAATACAATTATGCCGCCGGGAAGTCGCTTCTTATCGGCTATTTTTTTATCTTTTAGATTACAACAACCTACATACAAAAATGGCAGTCATTTCACGCCGACGCATGCTCAAAGAGAGTGCGGTAGTGGCAGGTGCACTCTCCTGTGCACCTCTCTATCCGCTTTTTGCTTCTGAAAAACGTACTTACCAAATCGGGGCCTGCGACTGGTCCATTGGGCACCATAGCGAGGTGGAGGCGATGGCTACTGCCCAAAAGATTGGCTTGGATGGTGTGCAGATCAGTCTGGGGAAAACGGAAAACAATATGCACCTGCGCCAAAAAGAAATACAGCAGGCTTATAAAGAAGCTGTTAAGAAATACAAAGTTAAAGTATCCAGCCTGGCCATTGGAGAACTGAATCAAGTGCCTTACAAATCTGCTCCCGAAACCATCGCCTGGGTAAGCGATAGCATTGACGTAGCCAAAGCGATGGAAGTATCGGTAGTTCTGCTAGCCTTTTTTGGCAATGGAGACCTGAAAGGCGATACCCAGGGTACTCAGGAAGTGATCCGGCGTTTAAAAGAAGTTGCGCCTAAAGCGGAAAGTCAGGGTATCACGCTGGGTATAGAGTCGTGGCTGAGTGCCGATGAGCATCTGGAAATTATTGAAGCCGTAGGCTCTCCCAATGTTCGGGTCTATTACGATGTTGCCAACTCCCACAAGATGGGCTACGATATCTACGAAGAAATGCAGCGCCTGGGCAGCGAGTACATTTGTGAAGTACATGCCAAAGAAAATGGTTACCTGCTGGGAAAAGGACAAATAGATTTTGAAAGAGTCAAAGCGATTCTGGATGATATCAATTACCAGGGTTGGGTAATCATAGAAGGAGCCATACCCGAAGGCATGGAAATGATGGAAGCCTACCAGGCCAATTGTCAATATGTGCAATCCGTATTTAACCAAGCCTGATGCAAAAGTCTACCCTTTTTCTTCTACCATTATTTATCCTTGGGCTTGCCTGCACTCCTGAATCCGAAGAACTTGTTCAGGAAGAACCTGAACTTTACCTGCCCGATGATCTTCAGGCCACTGTCTGGGCTGAATCTCCTCAGTTTTTCAATCCTACCAACATAGATGTAGACATAAAAGGCCGGGTATGGGTGGCCGAAGCGGTCAACTATCGGGATTTCAATAACCATGAGGGGCACAAAGCCCATGAGCAAGGTGACCGTATCATGATACTGGAAGATCTGGATGGAGATGGGAAAAGTGATACTTCCAAAGTATTTGTGCAGGACCCCGACCTGCGTTCCCCTTTGGGCATTGCCGTACTGGGCAATCAGATAGTAGTCTCCTGCTCTCCTCATGTGATTGTCTACACTGATGAGGACGGAGACGATCAACCGGATCATAAAGAAATACTGCTTACCGGCTTTGGTGGCCTGGATCATGACCACGGCTTGCATTCAGTCACTGCCGGACCGGATGGACGGTGGTACTTTAATACCGGCAACGCCGGGCCCCACATCGTTACCGACCGTGGCGGCTGGACGCTGAGAGCCGGAAGCGTCTATACCGGAGGTACACCTTATAACGATGAGAATACTCCTGCCATGCGTAGTGATGACGGTCGTATTTGGACCGGTGGCTTGGCACTCAGGGTGAATCCCGATGGAACGGGACTGGAAGTGCTGGCGCATAACTTTCGCAATTCTTATGAAGTAGCAGTGGATTCCTATGGCGATCTCTGGCAAAATGACAATGATGATCAGAAGGATGCCAACCGTACGACCTGGCTGATGCGGGGAGCAAATGCAGGTTTCTTTTCCGCCGACGGAACCCGTACCTGGCAGGCGGATCGTCGCCCGGAGCAAAGCATACAGGAAGCGCATTGGCATCAGGGTGACCCCGGGGTATTACCCATTGGAGATATCTTTGGCTCCGGTTCTCCTACCGGGGTGTTGATGTACGAAGGAGAAGCGTTGGGAGAAAAGTACAGAGGCATGTTTCTTAGTGCAGATGCTGGCCGCAACGTAGTCTTCGGTTATCATACAGAGGCTGATGGTGCAGGCTTTGCATTGCACCGAAGCAATCTGATTAGTTCGGTCAATGAGTCTACAGAAGGTTATCGCTGGTACGAGATAGATGAAAACAAACGCAAATGGTTCCGGCCGAGTGATGTAGCGGTAGGGCCAGAGGGTGCTATTTATGTTGCGGACTGGTACGATCCCATTGTGGGTGGACATCAGATGCATGATAAGCAGGGCTACGGAAGGATTTACCGGATTACTCCTAAAAACAAAGCGCTTGTGCTTCCTGAGATTGATCTTAATACTACCGAAGGACAACTTCAGGCACTAAAAAGTCCGGCGATCAATGTGCGCAACCAGGGCTTTGTGAAGCTGAGAGACCAGGGAGCAGCGGTGATAGAAGAAGTAAAAGCTTTACTGACCGCTGATAATCCCTATCATCAGGCCAGGGCTGTCTGGTTACTGGCACAACTGGGAGAGCAGGGAATTCAGGAGGTGGAGCGAGTGCTTCGGCATGAAGATGCGCAACATGATAGTCAGAGGCTTAGGATTACGGCTTTACGAGCCTTACAACAAGCGAAGCCTCAGGATTGGTTACCTTATGCCAATCAACTTACTAAAGACCCTTCCATTGCCGTAAGGCGTGAGGTGGCGCTCTCGCTTCGGGATGTGCCGCTCGCTCAAAGTAAAGCATTGATCATGAATCTCATCAGCAGCTACGAGGGCAATGATCCCTGGTACCTGGAAGCTTTGGGTATGGCTATGGACGGTAAAGAAGCCACGCTTTATCCTGAAATGTTGGCCACATTCGGTGATGAAAAGCCTGAGTCATGGAGTCAGTCCTTTGCTGATTTGGTCTGGCGTATGCACCCTCCACAGGCGGTAGAGGCTTTAAAAACAAGAGTGCTCTCCTCAGAATTGAATTTTAATGAGCGTCAAAAGGCTATGGTGGCTTTGGCCTTTGTGCCTACGCAGGAAGCCGCTCAGTCCATGCTGGAGATTGACAGCAAAGCCTCTGCCGACTTAAAAAAACAATCCCTGTGGTGGCTACAGTTCAGGAAGACCAATGATTGGAGAGTCTATCTGCAGGACTGGAAAGCTCCTGCGGACCTACTTCCCGAAGCACACCCAGAATTGCTGACATTGAAGCAGCAATTCCTGGATACTGCAACCAGCCTGAAGAAAAGGCTGGCATCGGCAGAAGAGATGAGTACAACTCAAGCAGGAAGCTGGCATTTGCTGCAAGTTCTTGACCGGCTGGAAGAAGATGTGAAAGATACAGTACGTACGGTAATCATCCCTCAGTTGCTACAAAAGGAAGATCTTTATCTGAAAGCGGTAGCCCGGCATTATCTACCGGATGAACAACAAGCCACTGATTACGATAGCGAGCAACTTCTATCCTTGGCTGCCAATGCTGAAAACGGTAAGTCCTTATTCTATCAAAACTGCACTACCTGCCATAAGATGGGTGATGCAGGACAGGAAATCGGGCCGGAACTCACGAACATTCATCGCAAATACGACCAAGTGGGCATGCTGGAAGGTGTGGCAAATCCTGATGCGGCGGTAGCCTTTGGCTATGAACCCTGGCTGGTTAGCACCCGTGATGGCGGAATCGTCTACGGTTTGATGCTGTCTGATGGGCCGGTCATTACGGTAATGGATATGTATGGCAGGCAATATATACTGGAACAGGACTCGGTAGAACACAAAAAGCAGTTTAACTTCAGTCCTATGCCTTCACCAGAGGACTTTTTGCTGAGTGAGCAGCAGCTAGTAGATATCACTGCCTTTTTACTACAGGTAGACATCTAAAGTCCGAGCTTAGGTACTAAGAATTAGGTCAGCACTTACGCATTCAATCATTTTACTACTTAACCATTGAGTCATTCAACTATGCATCAGTCAATTCAACGTAGAGAATTTATCAAAAAAAGCGGGCTGGGTGCTTTAGGTCTCAGCGCTTTTCCTTACCTCCCCAAACGCGTAGCGCCCAGTGATACCCTGCGGGTCGCCCATATTGGTATCAATGGTATGGGTACCGCCCATCTCAACTGGTTTGCCAACTTACCGGAGGTAGATGTGGTAGGCATCTGCGATGTGGATGAGTTGCACCTGAGCAAAGGACTGGCCAAAGCCCGTGAACTACAGCCAGGAGTGCAGGTAAAAGGCTATAACGATTTCCGACGAGTGCTGGAGCAGCAGGATATTGATGTGATTACCTGTGCCACCCCCGACCACTGGCATGCGCAGGTAGCCATGCTGGCGTTTGAAGCGGGTAAGGATGTGTACGGTGAAAAGCCACTGGCCTATAGCGTCAAAGAAGGACAGCAGATGCTCAAAAGTATGGAAAAGCACAACAGAGTCTTTCAACTCGGTACCCAAATCCATGCTACCGATAACTATCACCGGGTAGTAGAACTCATACAGTTTGGGGTGATCGGCGATGTAAAAACGGTGAGGTTATGGAAGACAGGGGGTACGCCTGATCTGGGGAATCCTGCCAAGCAACCTGTTCCTCAGCACCTGAACTGGGATATGTGGCTGGGACCTGCGCCCTATGTAGACTATGTGCCGGAGCGTTGCCACTTCAATTTTCGGTATTTTCTGGACTATTCGGGAGGCATGTTTCAGGATTTCTGGTGCCATATTGCCGATGTCGTATGGTGGGCCGCTAAGCCACAGGGCCTGAAAAGTGTCAAAGCGGAAGGCGAAGCACCTAAGAATAGCATAGCCGATGTACCGGAATGGATCAACGTTGACTATGCGTTTGATAACATGAACATCCACTGGACTTCCACACCGCCCGATGTGCCCGGGGCCAAAGATCGTGGCATCGGGGCTTACTTTGAAGGGAGTAAAGGCACATTGATCTGCGATTACAACACCCGCGAAATTCGTATTGATGGGGAAGTGATGGAGGATGTTGCATCAGTGGATCAGTTCATTCCCCGCTCTCCCGGACATCAGCAGAACTTTGTGGATGCAGTGAAGAACAGAACCCAGCCGGAAAGCAACCTGCCTTACGCCCGTGAGATGACCCTGCCCATGCATCTGGCACTGATCTCTTTCCGCCTGGGTGGTAGAGCATTGGAGTGGAATGCCAGAAGAGAAAAGTTTAAAGGGGACCGTGAGGCCAATGACTTGCTGGAAAGAAAGCCCAGAAAGGAATGGGATCTGGTATAAACAATAGTAGATCTGCCAGACTTATAAGCATGGCAGATCTTTATGCCTCTCTCAAAGCTCCCTGATCTTGATATTCTTGTAGCGCACCTCCTGTCCTATCTGCTCCTCCTGCCAGGCACCGTGTAGTTGTAAACCAATATGTCCGCTGCTGGCCATGTCATCCGTATAATCTGCTACCGGCACACCATTGATATAAGATTTGAACTGATTGCCCTGGGCTTCTATCCGCATATGATTCCACTCGCCGGGCTTGAAAGCCTGCTGCGCCTCCTCATTGTCGGTGAGGGGTTGCAGCCAGCCGCGGCCACCTTCCTCATAAAAGCCGCCCGTCCAGGCACGCTCCGATGGGTCAATCTCTATCTGATATCCATGAAACCTTCCTGCTTCCCAGTCACGTTGGCTCTCTTCCAGCTGCCCGGAAAGGTAAGCGGTAGTCGTATCGTTCTCGTATGTGCTGCTCCTGATCTGCACACCGGAGTTGATGGCATCATCAATCTTAAATTCCAACTCCAGCTCAAAGTCATCATAAGTGTCGTCAGTCACCAGAAAGGTGTTGGGTAGATCTTCTTCCGTCAGGCCGACCAGCACGCTGTCTTCAATGTAAAAATTAGGATCGCCGCCTACTTCATGCCAGCCGCTGAGGTCTTTACCGTTAAACAAGACCTGCCAGTCAGCATTGGCATTGGGGCTGCTGCTTGTAGTATCAGTCTCTTGCGTACTCTCCTGAGCAGCATCTTCATTACTGCCGGGCTGGCAACTGAAGCATAGTAGGGCAAAAAGGATCAGTAGGTGGTTACGTAAAAAAATAGTCTTCATGTTCATGGTTCTTTTTTGTTGTCGTGATCTTGTGAGAGAGGTAAAATAACAAAAAATCTTCATAACAGTCATCCTCAGCCTGCTCATACCTTATAGCTCCACTGTGTTATCATTATTCATGAGTCATCAATCATTAACCATTTATCCTCCTTTTCTGTAGCTGTAAGCTTTGTTTCGCAAGTGAAAAAATTTTGATCAGCCTTGTTTCTATCTTTATCTACATTATAAAAACAAATGTATGATCAAGTACAAAGCGATTGCTCGTAAGCAGCCTGGTACCACTGAGGGGCCGGTGAAGTATTATGCCAGCACAGTGCTGGATGGAGAAGTAGGTTTGTTGGAGCTTTGCCAGGAGATAGAGAAGACCTCTACCGTGAGCGAAGCTGATATTATGGCGGTATTGACCTCGCTGGTGAGCGTGATACCGGATAAGTTGACGCAGAGCAAAATTGTGCGTCTGGGCGATCTGGGCAGCTTCCGTCCTTCTATCGGAAGCAATGGTGTGGAGACAGAGGAAGAAGTCAACAAAAGCACTATTAAAAGCAATAAGGTGATCTTTACCCCCGGCAAGCGGGTAAGCAAAGCCATGAAGGCTGCCGATTATAAGAAGGCATAGGGGAATATAATAGGTTTAAGCTTGAAAGCTCCGTCAGCACGGGGCTTTTTTTGTTGTCATATTACTATTCTTTCTACTTATCATTACCTCCGTATGAGTCATTCCGCAACGCAGTGGAGGAATCCTAACCACCCATACAAATCAAGGACTTGCAGGCTGGTAAAGATGCCTAACGGCATGACTTTAGATTTGAGGTAGCGATTTTTAGCACACAAAAGCCCATCATCCGGTCATTCCGCAACGCAGTGGAGGAATCCTAACCAACCTCACAAATCCAGGACTTGCAGACTGGTAAAGATCTCGCCGGGATGACAGAGGGAATCTATCAGTAGGAAAGTAATTCCTGGGGTTGACCCAGGTTAAAGCTATCATCATTCTCCTCAAATCCGATGCCCATTCGTTCTCCATCCGATGGGCATCCGTTGAGCATCCGATGCCCATCGGTTTGCAAAGCCATGCCCTTCCGTTTTGAATTATGAGAAGAGAGCTTCATCAACCATTGATTTTTTATCTTAGCCTTTACATGCATGTAAGTTTTGCTAAGCCTGCTGTAATTATTTGCAGCTTCCCTGAAGTATGGTGCCGGAGCCTTACAAACCATACGATAACTGTAGACTTATCTTTATTTTTTCCTTATTCTTAAACAATAGCCTGCCTAATCATGATCTATTTTTAGAGGTCTTCTCCAAATTACTACACTATGAAAGATAAAATCTGTCTGATCACCGGGGCTAATTCGGGAATAGGGAAAATAACTGCACGTGAGCTGGCTAAAAAGGGCGCACATGTGATCATGCTGTGCCGCAATGAGGAGAAAGCCGAGCGGGCCAAGGAAGATATTCTCAAAGTTTGCGGACACGATAAGGTAGATATTGTCCTGGCCGACCTTGCGTCTACGGAGCAGATTCGGAAAGCGGCAGCCCATATCAATGCTACCTACCCTCACATAGATGTGCTGAATAATAATGCTGGCCTGCTGATGGGCAGCAAGCGTGAAACGACAGAAGATGGTTTTGAAATGACCTTTGGCGTTAACCATCTGGCACCCTTCCTGCTGACTTATCTGCTTATGGACAAAGTGTTTGCCAGCAAAAGAGGAAATATCCTCAACGTTTCCTCGGAAGCCCATCGTATTGCCAATCTGGACTTCAATAATTTACAGTACGAAAAAAAATATGGCGGCCTGAAAGCTTATGCACTGTCTAAGCTCTGTAATCTGCTGTTTACCCACGAGCTGGCGAAGCGCCTGGAGGGTACTCATGTAGTTACCAACGCATTGCATCCCGGAGGTATCGCTACCGGCTTGTATGAAGGAGTGCCCGGCATTTTTGGTACGATTGCGAAACTAACCAAGCCCTTCCTGCCCGGAGAAGAGAAAGGTGCCGAAACCAGCATTTACCTGGCTACCAGCGAGGAAGGATATACCGCTAATGGCAAATACTTCAAGAACAAGAAGCCAAGCTCGCCTACCAAAGTGGCAACCAATGACTACAACGCCCGTAGACTATGGGAGGTCAGTGAGGCTTTGTTAGGTATACGCTTTCACCCGGAAAAGAAAAGTACCGGCAAGCCCTCGTCCTAAACGAACACCATCTTTATGATGATTGTTGTATATTTGCCATCACGAAGCGGCCACCGCCTAGCGCCTATGGCATGGAGTCCATAGCGTGGTGCCCATTACATGGCCTAGTACAAATCACAAAAAGAAGTACAACATACAAAATTTAGCAAAGCATGAATATTTACGATGTACTCATTGTCGGAGCAGGACCCTGTGGCTTGGCCTGCGGCATTGAGGCACAGCAAAACGGCTTAAACTACGCTGTTTTAGATAAAGGAAGTATCACCGAATCCATACGTCGCTATCCGGTAGACATGACGTTCTTCTCCAGTGCGGATAATATCTCTATCGGAAATGTACCTTTCACCTCCCTGAACCTCAGACCTAGCAGGGCAGAAGCGCTGAAATATTATCGTAAAGTGGTAGAACACTTTGGGCTGAATATACACCCTTTTACCGAGGTGGAGGGCATTGAAAAAGAAGACGAACTCTTTGTACTAAACACAAACAAAGGACAATACAAGGCCCGTAAGATTATTCTGGCTATCGGCTATTATGACATTCCCCGCGAACTCAATATTCCCGGAGAGAACCTGCCGCATGTAACGCATTACTATGATGAGCCTTATAAGTACACAGGAACCAAAGCAGTAGTGGTAGGAGGAGCCAACTCGGCCATAGAAACTGCCCTGGACCTCTATCGCAATGGCGTTGACGTGACGGTAGTGCATCAGTTTGAAGGCTTTGACAAAACGGCCAAGTACTGGATCGTACCCGACATGGAAAACCGTGTGAAGAAGGAAGAAGTACAAACCTATTTCAGAAGCGTGGTGACCGAGATTACAGAGAAAGAGGTACATGTTCAGAACCTTGATACTGGCGAGAGGAGTACCATCCCTGCTGATTTTGTATTCCTGATGGTAGGATATCATCCCGACGCCAAGTTTTTGCGCAGGGTAGGGGTACAGCTCAATGGAGAAATGCTCATCCCTGAGATCAATCCTGATACCTATGAGAGTAATGTGCCCGGTATCTATATGGGTGGCTCGGTAATAGGCGGAGAGGAGACTGCCAAAGTCTTCATTGAAAATGGGAAGCTGCACGCCATACCCATCATCGCGGATATCAAAGCGAAGCTGAGCCAGGAAGCATTGCCTTCCGCCAAGGCTTCCTCTTAAGGTAGTATAAGTCTAGGACTGAGTCTCACAGTCCTTCCATTGTATATCAACATCTGCTTTGTTGGCTCAGGGCAGATGTTCTTTTTTAAAGGCCAGCGGGTTTTTGCCCGTCACTTTCTTGAAGGTGCGGTTAAAGTAAGAAAGACTCTCAAAACCACACTCAAAACAAACCTCAGACACATTCTTATCCAGAAGTAACAGCTTCTTGGCCTTATCAATGCGGTAATGGTTGACAAATTCGGTGAAGGTGAGGCGGGTCATCTTCTTGAAATAACGGCAAAATGCTGCCTTACTTAAGTTGCTCATTCGGGCTACCTCTTCCATCTCAATCTTCTGCTGATAGCGCTGATCAATAAAGGCGTAGATAGCGCTGAGCCTGTCCTGATCTTTGCGAGTGTACTGGTTTTTTACAGGTTCAGCGTGAAGAAGCGCTTTATCTTCAGCCTGCATGAGCAGATGAAAGATGCTCAATAGCTCCAGAAACTGTTCAAAAGGAGAATGTTCGGGCAAGCTCTTCAGGCGGGGGCCTATTATACTTTTCGTCTTTTCGCCAAAAGCGATTCCATGCTGTGCGAGTTCCAGCAGTTGCTGAACCACTTTCAGCTCGGGAGCGGTAGTGGCAGTATGCTTCAGAAAGTCCTGTCGGATGTGCACCACTACCTCTTCGTAAGGCGTTTGTATACCATAATCAAAGTTAAGGTGCGGGATATAAGAGCCAATCAGTACCAGATCGCTGCCTTTGAAACGGGAAAAGTGTTGTCCAACATGGCGGTTACCGTCCGCTCCTTCTATAAAGACCAGCTCATACTCGGGATGAAAATGCCAGAAGAAGAAGTCACTCAGCTTGGGGTTGACCATCAGGCTAAGGGAACTGTCTTTGTCGGGAATGATCTTTTCCAGTTCAGTCTTCATAGCATTAATTTACATAAATGAACAGTAGATACGCATCATTATATCAATATTGTTCAAATACTGGTAATTATAGAGGCAGAAATCCGGCTTGAGAATGGGTAGCTTTGATATATCGTGAAGATGGAAGTTAGAAGTAGGAAGCGAGAAGAGCGAAGTTAAACTTCCAACTCCTAGCTTCCCACTTCTAACTATTAAAACTCAAACACCATGAAAAATATGAAAGCACAAACCCTTGACCGTGACAGCCCGAACAAGAACCACAAGGATATTCCGGGCAATCCTTCCACTGCTACCAGCAGCAAGCAGAAGCTGAATGACCGTTCCAATGGAAAACCACTCAGAGTGTTGAGTGAGGAAGACTGGGCTTTTTGGATAGAGAATGGTTATGTCGTTATCAAAAATGCTGTGCCCCGCGAGCAGGCACTGAAGACCGCTGACTTTCTGTGGGAGTTTGAAGACAAAGATAAAAACGACCCTTCCACCTGGTACACAGCTCCCCGTGCGGAAATGCAGATGAAAGAACTGGCCGGCACCGGTATGGTAGAAGTCTACAATACGCAGGCTCTATGGGATAACCGGCAGGTGCAGAAAATTTATGATGCTTTTGTAGACATCTGGGGTACCGAGAAACTATGGGTGACCATTGACAGGGCTAACCTGAATTTCCCCATCCGTCCGGGTTTTGAATACAAAGGCTTCATCCACTGGGACTATGACCCGGAAACCAAACCGCAGAATGTGCAGGGGGTACTTGCCCTGGCCGATCAAAACGATGAGCATATGGGCGGCTTTCAGTGTATCCCCTGGCTTTACCGGAACTACGAAAGCTGGAAACTCAGCCAGCCGGATGACCGCGATCACTTCAAACCCAATGTCAGCGGTTTGGAAGATAAGATGGTGAAAGTAAAGCTGGATGCCGGTGATCTGCTAATTTTTAACAGTTTACAGCCACATGGCATTAGACCAAACAGATCAGAAGACAAAGTGCGGATAGCACAATACATTTCCATGATGCCTGCTGAAGAAGATAATGTAGAATTGAGAGAATGGCGCATTAACTCCTGGAAAAACCGCATTGCTCCCAGTGGCTATGCCTTTCCCGGCGACCCTCGTAATTATGAACAGCAGAACTATGAAACAGCTAAGCTTAATGTACTGGGTAAAAAGCTGCTTGGTCTGGAGAAGTGGTAAAAGTATATTGGTTAAAAACGAAAAGAGCACCGGAAGTAATCTGGTGCTCTTTGTTTTTAAAGTGCCACGATCACCGTCCTGAATGGAGTGACATCTATCAAAGGGATATCAGCCCCGAAAGACTCATTCATAGCTTCAATAATTTCATTGGCAATCAGCGCATGGCCTTTGGGATTGGGGTGTACCCCATCGGTAGAGATGATACCATTGGGTGAAAAGTCAGGCTGCAGGTTTACACCGCCCACATTAATTCCAGTTACACCATCTGCAGCAGCAATTGCTTCGGCGGACAAACCCAGTTGTGCCGCCTGCTGAGCCGTTAAGCCTGCCACATCAGCAAAGATCGTATTGATATCAACCAAAGCTACTCTGCCGCCGGTATTGGCTACAATTTGTGTAATGATGCCATTGAAAAAAGCTATTCTGGTATTCAAGACAATCTGCTCATTGAGCGTAAGAACATACTGATCTTCTACCGGAGCCTGTAGCCCATAGATACCTGTTTCAGTACTAGTGCCCAGCAGAGTAGCAACATTAAATGTCAGCAGATCAGATGCATTGGCCTGACGAAGTTTGGGAAGAACAATTGGGTCTCCTTCCTGTGGATCAGGTAGGGTAATATCAGAAAGCTCATTATCCAAGATTACTACCGCATTGGTTTCATTCGTATTGGTAGTCACATTAAAACTGATGTTACGCAGCGCTGCTTCCTCTGCCGTAATGAGTCCAAACTGCGCTGCTGCCTGTACCCCTTGATTATATTCTGCATAACCGGCGTTCAGTGCATCGGCATTGGCCTGATCCAGGGCAATAGGATCATAGGTAACGGCACGGAAAAAAGGCAGCAAAGTGATGGAAGGAATCGTAATGGCTACTCCTTTTGTTTCTGTATTGGCAGCCAGCATACTATTGATCACATTCGCATAAGCCTGGGTAAAGCTGTTGATACTGGTCAGCGTATTAGGATTTGTTTGTTCTGCATCAGGGTTTTCTTCTCCATCAGGAGCTGCGCCACCTACTCTTGCCCAGGAGAGCACATCATTCCCTCCCAGCCAAACGGTAAAGAAGCTACCTTGTGCGGCAGTAACATCACCCAGCACTGATGAATTAGCAGAAGAGGCAAAACGCGCATAAAGCGGATTGAACTGCGCATAGCCTGGTACTGCTGCTTCAATGACTCTGAGTCCGGGCACACCAAAATTGTTCAGCTGGGAGCGGTCGCCATCATAAGGAGTAGGCAATTCTCCTACAGTAGGCACCGGACCAGGAATGCTGGGATCCAGAATAAAACGTCCGGCCACCTGTCCTCCGGAATTATTCACAGAAATATTATAGCCATTATCGGAATTGATATCCGGCTGATTGAACTCGCCAGCCTCCAAGCCTTCTATATTTTGCAAATGATTTGCTAAAATATTGGGAAATGAATTCTGCTGACCACTATTGTAGAGGGCAGCATCCATCAGCCCGGCAGTCAGAGAGTTTCCAATAGCCACGTATTTGTCCAGATTGAGTGTACCAGGATCCCCGCTGAGCGTACCTGCAGGAGGTAGAGGATTGTTCTCCAGCCGCTCTTCAATCAGTTCATCTTCCGTATCACAGGCTGCAAAGAGTAAAGCGAGACTCAGTGCAGCAATATATAATGTATGAAACTTCTTCATATCAGTTCAGGAATTCATCAAAGGTGAGAGATATATAATAAAGAGCACCCATGCGGGGGTTGGCAAAGGAAGTGGTATAACGTTCGTTAAGAATGTTAGAACCTCCAATCTTCAGCACCGATTTCAGCTCAGGGAGTTTATAGCTTACCTGAGCATCCAGTGTCTGATAAGCCGGAATGATACCTTCCCCGATAGAAGACTCCCATAAGAAAGCCTCCTGCCATCTCCATACGATGTTAAAACCCAGATTCTCAGTGACCTTGCGGTTAGCAAAGCGGAGATTATACCTCCATTCAGGAGTGTTATAGGCCGCTCGGAATCCCTGGGCGATCAGATCATCCTGATCTATGAGTTTGTTGAAAGCAACGTTTCCTCCCAGGGTGTAACCTTTGCTGAGTGAGTAATCCAAGGCAAGCGCGAAACCATGCGCATTCACTGTGCCATCCGCATTGACATCCACGCCATAACGCTGGGTGGCGACTGACTGAGTGACAATACCTTCCGGATCGGGTTCAATATCATAGGGAGGATTTTGCTCAGCGATGGCAGTTTGAACAAACTCAATCTCTGCTACAAAATCCTGATAGGCACTGTAGTAGTAATATGCATCTATCAGCAGTTTATTATTGATCAAACCTTTGTATCCGACTTCAAAGGTATTGACCTTTTCAGTATCAAACTCTTCAAATTCTACCGGGGCCAGAAGATCAAGGGCAGCAGATAAGTTGCCATTAGTCTGGTATGCCTGCTGGGCAGCAATGACACTTTGGGTAGTGTACACTGTATTACTTTCAAAATTATAACGATCAACGAGTATTGAATTGCTTCCAATGAGTCGGCGAGTTACCACATCCAGGTCAATAAACTGATCTTGGGTGGTAGGAATGCGGAAGCCTCGCTGGAAAGAAGCTCTGAAGTTATGATTACTGGGAGTGGAATACACACCTGAAATTCTGGGAGAGAATTGTCCGTCAAAGTATTCGTTTTTGTCGTAACGTACTGAGCCTGTAATATCTAGTTTTTCATCCAGCAGCTTTTTGGTAAGCTGTACATAAGCACCCCATTCGTTGATATCAAACTCTTCACCATCATCCTGCAAGGCAAAGAGGGTGCCGTCGGAGCGGAGGTTATAAAGGCGGTAATTTGCACCTACGATCACTTCAGCAAAATCAATTTGCTCGCTTAGGTTGTACATGCCTTCAAAGTGAGTCAGGCTGGTTTCATCCAGAAATTTGGCGCCGCCTTCAGAAATGGGTACCTGCCGTAAAGAGTCATACAATTGCTGAAAAGTGCCATCATTGAGATTCTGCTGACGGACAGCATCACTGATAATCCGTGCCTGCTGATGTGCCTGATCAATTCCGGCTCCGCTTAACCTGGCTCCGGCAAACCCTTGAACATAAGCAGGAATAGTAGTCTGAGCATTGATGAGGGATGCCAAAGTATTGGCTGCATAGCTGTCTCCTGAGTTTTCCTGGGTACGATATCCTCTTAGAAAGAAGTTTGTACCTCTTAATTCTGCCTTGGCAGTCCAGATAGTAAAGTCATCCAGTACAAAACGGTCGTTGGCTGTGTACACTGTGCTTCCAAAACCCTGATTGAATTGGGCCAGAGCTTCCAGATTATCATTAATGCGATAGTGTAAAGCGCCCCCTACTTTTATACTTTCTGTGGTATTATCGACAAATTCTTTTTCAGTGTAACCAGTAGGCGTAAAATCACCTCTCTCGTCTGTAGGAAGTAAAGCTCCCAAACCCGCACTGCTGCCCAGTATTCCGACATTTAAGAGCGGATCACCATACACATTGACGCCATCATAAGTACGGTTAGAAGCACGGTCATCAGGATCAATATCTTCCGGGCTGCGTTCCACCACATCATGTGCATCCCGGTAATCTACGCCTATAAAATCTGTTGCTTTGAGGTACTCAGCATTGATTTTGAATGCAAATCTATTGTTAAAAGCTTTGGCGTAGCGGATGCCATAATTTTGATACAATGACGGATCATCGTCTTCTCCATCAATATGTGTGACACCGAGCTTAGCCACAGCGCTCAAACCCTGATACTCAAAAGGATTCTTGCTATTCATCAGAATGATACCGTTAATCGCATTGGGGCCATAGAGGGCAGAGGCTGAGCCAGGTAAAATCTCAACACTTTCCAGGTCCAGTTCCGGGATTCCTACAATATTACCAACCGGAAAATTGAGGCCAGGAGCCTGATTGTCTATACCATCAATCAGCTGTACCACACGTGTGTTGCCGTTGGCTCCAAACCCACGTGGGTTAATAGACTTGAAGGTGAGACTCTGGGCGCTGACATCAATTCCTTTGAGATTCGCAATCTGATCGTAGAAGCTGGGTGCAGCGGCAGATTGAATGTCTCGGATATCCATTTTCTCAATAGATACCGGAGATTGTAAGATAGATTCCTCTACCCTGGATGCCGATACAACCACTTCCTGACCCAAGATAGCCTGTTCATTGAGCTGTATGGTTAAGTCATTCGTTTGCGCTTCGGTGATCTCAATTTCTTTAGGTTGATAGCCTACACTGGAAACTACCAGGGTGATGGGAGGAGAATCATTAATATTGAGTTCAAAGTTGCCTTCAGTGTCGGTAATCGTACCAATTACCTTACCCTTTACTACGATATTTACTCCAATTAAAGGGTCGCCGCTTGCTTCGTCCAGCACTTTTCCGGAGATGCTTGTACCAGATTGTGCTTTTGCTAATGACATTGATATACAGAGTATTATCACTCCGATAGTCAATATACGCCTGTTTGCTTTCATAAAATGACTATGTGATATTCATAATAATAACCATAAATATGCTAATTAAATTGAGATAATTTAAATAAAGATGAAAAATATTATAGAGTTATTATGAATAAGAAAGGGGTAGCAAAGAGCTTATATAGCGGAAAGCGCTAAAAATAAAGCTGAAGAAAAGAATAGGTAATAAATAAAAATAAAAAAGGCAGGAATTCTTTCCTGCCTCAAGTTTTTAGATTTTGTTTAACTCATCCCGGACGAAATGCATGAGAGAGTGTATGTACTCTGTGCTAAAATCAAACTTGATTCCTGCCGCCTCATAGACTTCAGGAATAGTACGCGTATAGCCTAATTTGAGCGCATTTTTGTAGCCTTCCAGTCCTTTCTTGGGATCTTCCTTATAATTTTTCCATACGGCCACTGCACCCAGCTGGGCAAAGCCATATTCTATATAGTAGAAAGGTACCTCAAACAGGTGGAGCTGCTTTTGCCATAGATTGTTACGTTCCTCTTCCAGGCCATTCCAATCTGTGATGTTATCTGAGAAAGTACCAAAGATTTCATTCCAGGCTTTTTTACGATCTTCTACAGTGTGGCCGGGATGCTCATACACCCAGTGCTGAAATTTATCGATAGTGGCTACCCAGGGCAGGGTTTCTATGATCTGCTCCAGATGCTGGCGTTTGGCACGCTTTAGGTCATCTTCATCCTTGAAAAACAGGTTCCAATGATCCATAGCGATCAGTTCCATAGCCATAGAAGCCAATTCTGCTATTTCTGAGGGAGCATGCTTGAAGTTATTCAATTCCAGATCACGGGTCAGGAAGGAATGAACCGCATGTCCTCCTTCGTGCATGATGGTCACCATATCCCGTAGATTGGAGGTCGCGTTCATAAAAATGAAAGGTACGCCGGTCTCAGCCAAGGGATAATTGTAACCGCCAGGAGCTTTTCCTTTACGCGATTCCAGGTCCAGATGCCCCATCGCCTGCATAATAGCGATGCGCTCACCCAGATAAGGATCAAGCTTGCTAAAGCATTCTACTGTTTTTACAGTTAACTCATTGCCATGCTGGAATGGTTTTAAGGGAGGTTCACCACTAGGGTCAACTGCCTTATCCCAGGGACGAAGTTTTTCTAAGTCAAGCTTTTCTTTACGATCTTTTGCCAAATCGTTGAGCATGGGCACCACCTCTTTGGCCACTGCTTCATGAAAAGCAAAGCAGTCTTCTTTGCTGTAATCAAAACGGCCCATGGAGGCAAACATATAATCGCGGTAGTTTTCAAAACCGGCATTTTTGCCGATTTTATCGCGAATCTCTACTAACTTACTGAATAGGGCATCCAGCTTTTCTTTGTCCTGCAGACGTCTTTTGGTGATTTTGCGGTAAGCATCTTCCCGCTCTACACGGTCTACAGACTGTAAAAGGTTAGCGGCTTGCTGCAGGGTCATTTCCTGCCCGTTGATCTCTACACTCATATCACCGGAGATAGCGCCAAAATTTTGAGCTTCCTGCTGCTCTTCGGTTTTGAGCGGAATATTTTCTTCACGATAGATTTTAGCATCTTTCTCCAGCTCACGAATCATGATGGGATAGCCTTCCTCCTGCTTCAATTCTTCCAGGTAAGGAGATTTGAGGGCTTTTTGGTTAAGCTCATTACTCACCGGTTCAATCTTGGGCTGAATCTGGGTAATGAATTCATTGTAGCTTTCTCTAATCTTTTCATTGGTGGTATCACAGGTCATTTTGATGTAGCGCCAAGCGAGGTTTTCTGAAAGCACGGCTTCCAGTTCGCTACGGTCCTGAAACCATTTGCGCAGGTCTGCCGCTGAATTTATTTTGCGCTGCAGCAAATCGTCAAAGTAGGGTCTTACAGCATTCCAGTCGGAGACTTTAAAGTCTTCAGGTAAAAATGCTCTTGTTTTTTTTTCGGGTATTTGAATGTCGTTCATACTTTTTAATGATTAATGATCAGTGAATAATGATCAATTTTATGATGTTGCAATCTGCAACTTTTGAATTTTCAATAATTCTAATCTATCTCAATACGTACGTTAGGCGTAAGCGGATGCCCTACACAGGTTAAGACAAAACCCTGCTGAAGTTCGCCATCGGTGAGCGTATCTTCTTCATCCAGTTTTACTCTTCCGGAGGTACACTTGCCCATACAAGCGGTGCAGATACCACTTTGGCAGGAATAAGGCAAATCTATATCTAGTGCCAGTGCGGTATGCAGGATTGAATTGCCAGGCTCTACCAGGAAAGTATATTCTTCTCCATCATAAATTACGGTAACCTCCTGCGCCTCTTTTACCGTCTCATTTTCAGTTTTGAAGGCACCTATCAATCCTTCTTCAATAGGCTTTTCAGCGGATTCTTCAGAGACTTCACTGTTTTCCGGAGAAGGAATAAACTCCTGTTCTTTTCCCTCTGAAGGTGAAGTAACTCCTGCCACAAAGCTTTCTTTATGAATACGGTTGGGATCAATGTTTAGCATTTTAAGTCCTTCTATGGCATTATGCATCATACCGCTGGGACCGCAGACAAAATATTCAGTATCCACAGCAGGCAGCTTTGGCAGTTCGGCCAGTAGCTCTCCCACTCGATCAGGGTCTATGCGTCCCTGCAAGGAAGGAAAGTTGGGTGAGCTTTCTTCCAGAATATGAATGACTTTGAAGGTACGGTCATATTTTTTTAGCAGGGCCTCCAGTTGTGTTTTGAAAATGATAGATTCTTCATCGCGATTTGCATAGATCAGCGAGACTTTGGTTTTAGGTTCGGCATACAATACCGATTTCATGATAGACATGAGGGGTGTGATACCGCTTCCGCCGCCAAACATAATCAGGTGCCTTTGCTCTGTGCCTATCAAGGTAGTGGTAAATTTACCCATGGGCTGCATTACTTCTATTACATCTCCTGCTCTTAGCTGCTCATTCAGGTAGTTAGAAACTTTGCCGGAAGGCACTCTCTTTACGGTTACAGCGGGATATTTATCCAGAAAAGGGCAGGTAGATAAGGAATAAGAGCGTCTCACTCTTTCTCCATCTATAGGCAAAATCAGGGTTAGAAACTGCCCAGCCTCATACTTGAGTCTTTCTCCTTCCTGCTCAAATACAATTGTAATGGCATCGGGTGTTTCTCGTATTATTTCTCTTACAGTAAGTTGATGGTATTTTGTACTCATCCTTTATTTCTATTGCTTTAGTATTTATTAAATGTTGTAGAACGTCAGTTATATATTCGCTTTGTAGAGCAAAATTGTTTGAATTTTAGGATTTGAAACGCAAATATCAAATGTTTGACTGATTTGGAAGGTGAAATTCCTAAATTGCGCACGGATTACTACGCTATATAATAAGCCTTAACACAAATCCAAAAGCAGGTCTATAGCGAATGACATTCCCAAAAAATATTGATTAAGTTATGAATTTAAGCACTTTAACAGCCATTTCGCCTATTGATGGCAGATATAGAAATAAAACTGTCGCCTTATCACAGTATTTCTCGGAATATGCACTGATCAGGTATCGTGTACAGGTAGAAGTAGAATATTTCATTGCACTTTGTGAATTGCCACTTCCTCAGCTTAAAGAAGTAGATGCGTCGCTTTTTCCTAAGTTGAGAAGTATCTATAAAGAATTTACGGAATTGGATGCAGCTTCCATCAAAGAAATTGAGCAGGTCACCAACCATGATGTTAAAGCAGTAGAATACTTTCTGAAAGAAAAGTGGGAGGCTTTAGGCCTTACTGAATCCCAAGAATTTATCCATTTTGGCCTTACGTCACAGGACATCAATAATACCGCTATACCAGCTTCCCTGAGGGATGCCATGCAGGAGGAAGTGCTTCCTCTTTTGCAGGAGGTAATGGACAAGATATTCAAACAGGCTGATGCTTGGAAAGATATTCCAATGCTGGCACGCACGCACGGTCAGCCTGCTTCTCCTACGAAGGTAGGCAAAGAGTGGATGGTATTTCACGAAAGATTACAGCAGCAGAAAGCCTTATTAGAAACTCTTCCTCATGCCGCGAAATTTGGCGGAGCTACCGGCAACTTCAATGCGCATACTGTGGCTTATCCTGATACAGACTGGTTGGCTTTTGGAAATCAGTTTGCCGAGAAATACCTGGGCTTACGTCGCAGTCATCCTACTACCCAGATTGAGCACTACGATATGCTGGCGGCACTTTGTGATAATCTGAAGCGCATTAATGTAATTTTGTTGGACTTTAGCCGTGATGTATGGCAGTATGTTGCTATGAACTACCTGAAGCAGCGGGTAGTAGCCAATGAAGTAGGTTCTTCAGCCATGCCTCATAAGGTAAATCCCATAGACTTTGAGAATGCAGAAGGAAACCTTGGCATTGCCAATGCATTATTTGAGCATATGTCGGCCAAGCTTCCGATCTCCCGTTTGCAGCGCGACCTGACTGATTCAACGGTACTCCGCAACATTGGTGTGCCTTTGGGGCATACGCTTATTGCTTTTCACTCCCTGCTCAAAGGTTTGGGAAAGATTGAAATCAACGAGGAAGCCATACATGACGACCTGGAAGAAAACTGGGCAGTAGTGGCAGAAGGTATACAGACTATCCTGAGGCGCGAAGGTTTTCCTAAACCCTATGAAGCCCTCAAGACTCTCACACGTAAACAGGAAAGGATCACTGAAGCTGCGATTAAGCAGTTTATACAGACTTTGGAAGTAAGTGAAGAAGTGAAACAGGAACTCCTGGCGGTGACTCCCTTTAACTACACAGGACTCAGTAGTAGCGGAAAATAAAAAAACATTTTTTACGAAAACTTAGTATATTAGCTTAGTTAGAAGAACAACATAGAGCAGTTGTAAATAGACATTGAAATCCATAGATTAATTCTCTAATTTTACATGCTTAATTAACGCTCTGCGATAGGCTTCAAACAGAAGCATATATAGGAAAAATTTCATATTATAGCTATATCTTAAGAAACGGCTGCATTTGTATGCCGTTCTTTTGTTTTTTATAGTAGTACACAAAGTTTTAATACAAATAAGTATGGCACAGGTATCTTATTACACACAAGAAGGACTACAGAAGCTCAAGGATGAGCTTAATGAATTAAAGACCAAGGGCAGAACTGATATTGCCAAACAAATTGCTGAAGCCCGGGATAAAGGCGACTTAAGTGAAAATGCTGAATATGATGCTGCCAAAGATGCCCAGGGTATGCTGGAAATGAAAATTGCCAAGCTGGAGGAGGTAGTAGGAAACGCCCGTGTGTTGGATGAATCAAAGCTTGACACTTCTAAGGTTTCCATACTTTCAAAAGTGAAGATCAAAAATAAGCAGAATGGTGCTGAGATGACCTATACGTTGGTTTCTGAAGAAGAAGCAGACCTTAAAAGCGGGAAAATATCCGTAAAATCACCCATTGGTAAAGGACTGCTGGGTAAGAAGGTAGGTGATACTGCCGAGATTCAGGCTCCTGCCGGTACCATGAAATTTGAGATCAAAGAGATATCCCTATAGGTTATGGCAAGTATATTCACCAAAATTATTAATAGGGAAATACCCGCCCATATTGTGGCAGAGAATGAATATGCTATTGCATTTCTGGATATCAGGCCGCTGACCAAAGGTCATACGCTGGTTATTCCCAAGAAAGAAGTTGATTATCTATTTGACCTGGATAATGAAACCTATACACAACTTCATCTCTTTGCCAAAGAGGTAGCCCTTAAAATAGATAAAGTAATAGACTGTGAGCGAATCAGCACAGCGGTGATAGGTCTGGAGGTGCCCCATGCACATATCCATCTTATTCCGATCAACAGCATGAGTGATGCAAATTTCAGCAATCCTAAACTGCAACTCTCTGATGAAGAGATGAAGCAGATTGCCGAAAAAATACGCTCAGCTTCCTAGGATAACAGTTAACTGATTTGCTGGTAAAACCAGCGTTAGGTGTGTTCCCACTCACCTGGCGCTGGTTTTTTTATTTTCTGTACTTTCTTGTACATGCCTGAATTTACTCAAATCAATCATTCTTACCGTAGATTCTCCATCACTTCCTCACTTTACTACATCCCTCTCATAGTACACTTAAGGTCTCACCCTTTTTTATCTCCCAATTGCCCTAAATTTAATAAAGATGTAGAGTATACATTGAATATTTACTAATAGATATGGCTTTAAGTTCAATATGTAATTAGAAAAATCATATTTATTAAATAACACTAAATAAGGAAAAAACAGAATGTGATATCGGCTTAGTGCAAAAAAGACTAAAAAAATTGCCGTGTACCTTTTTATCAATTTTGAAGTCTGGAATAAGCGATCAGTTGATATTATTTACTGAAGAATAGACCACAAAGTAAGCGACGACCATCTAAAAGATGCTTTATATGAGCAAGTTTTACACATTTATCATCAGCCTGTGCATTTGTTTTTTGAGCCTGGAAGACAGTTGGGCACAGTGTCCTCAACTTGATCAGATCAGTATAAATACGAGTGATGTGCAATCATTTAAAGAAGGTAAAGGATCTCTCCTTTTTACCATTTCAGCACATATTGCTTTCAATAGAGAGCAATATAGGATCAGGCTCTGGGATCATGATACACAACGCTATGTCTACGATGACAACAACCCTGATTTTTTGAACATCACCGTGGTCAAAGTAGACCGCAGCCAAATCAGTTTTGCCTCACTTCCTAAAGGCAAATATGCGCTTGAACTACATGGTGGAAACTGCCAATACACTCGCTTTGAGGTAAGGGGACACTCTGAAACTAAATCTAAATAGGCATGACAGTAGTAAATTTGAAAAATAGATTATTGGTAAGTGGAATAATCAGTTTCATCTGTCTGCTGATGACTGGTGTATCAGTATTTGCACAATGTCCAACTACAAGTGGAACAACTATAAGTAAGACTGACGAACTTTGCTTTGAAGCCAATGATGGTACAATTACATTTATATTTAGCAATGGTTCATATCCATCAGTAACAGATTATAGAGTAAGACTTTGGAATTTTGAAGAAGGACCAACTGGCGCTTACGTATACGATGATAATAATCCCCCTTTTCTAAATATTGTACCTGCCCCGTCTATAATAGCAGACATGTTGGTTTTTTCTAATGTACCTCCCGGAGATTACCTTTTAGTGTTGGATGGTGGAAGTTGTAGTAATGAAGATTATGGATTTCTATTTTCAGGAGCACCAAATAGTGGTATTAGAGTAAATGCAGCTACTGAAATCATTATTGATGAACCAACCATAGCTACTATAGGTAATGATAAATGTACTGCTCCATTTAATGGATCAATTGATGCTACAGGAACCGTAAGTGGAGGAGCTGGAGGGTTTGAATATTCTATTGATGGGGGAACAAACTTTCAGCTCAGCCCGGTGTTCAGCAATTTAGAAAATAACACCTATACACTGACAGTCAGAGATGCAAATGGCTGTATCAAAGAAGAAACGAATATTGTTGTTGATGACAACAGAGTTGCTCCAACAGCAGGCATCACGCCTTCACCATCGGTTGTTTGTGCGGGTGAAGATTTAATCTTAAATGGAAATCCTGCGGGTGGAGCCGGAGGCTTTACCCATAGCTGGACCGGAGACACAGGCTTTCTGTCAGCGACCAACGTAAGTAACCCAACCTTTAATGCGGGCACCGATGGTAATTATTCATTGACCTACACCGTAACCGATGCCAATGGATGTACGGCTAGTAGCAATATTACGGTTACGGTTAATGCATTGCCAACAGTAGTAGATCAAACTCCCGAAGTATGTGCTGATATTCCGGGAGGAACTCAGGCTACCGGAGTGGACCTTACTACATTAAATGCTGCAATTGACGGAGGAAATGGCTACACCATTAACTGGTATGCCGATACAGGTCCTGCTACCCCAGTAGCTGACCCAACCAATGTGACAGTAAATGACGGAGACGATTTCTTTGCTGAAGTAATTGATGGTAATGGCTGTTCAACTGTAGCCACCGTCACTTATAATGTTATTTCAGCACCCATTGCACCTACAAATGTGGCAACATCCAACATTGTCTGTGATGGATTTGAGTTAAGCTGGGATGTACCTGCAACGGCCACTTCTTATAGAATAGAAATTGACGAAGACCCGGCCTATGGAAGTCCGGAAGTAAATACAACACAAGCTGGAAATACTTTAAATGTAAGTGGATTAATACTGGGAACAGTATATAACATTCGTATCACACCCATTAACAGCTGTGGAGATGGTGCAGCGGCCACAGATACCGAGACGACTACAGATGTACCTTTAGCCCTGGCGAATCTGGCTTCAGCCAATCCGGTTTG
>NZ_JBBPHP010000067.1:0-24020 GCF_038039535.1 Catalinimonas locisalis
CATTGATTTTATTTAAATCGTAAGCTACTGATTAACAAGGGTTTTATAATTTTGGGTGTAGGGCTGCCGCCCCGACATTTTAAAGTTCATAATTCATTAAAACCCTTTAAATCGTATGATTTGGAGGGTTTTTTATTTTTTTACCCTCCAATTTATACATACAGTTTCAATAAAAATGTGTCCATTTCGTGGTCCATTTTTTATTACTACATTTTGGACACAGAAATAGAGATAAGTAACTGATTTACAGTTTACTGTGATTATAAAAATTGTCTCAATTTGTGCTCATTTGAACTACTATCTGTGTCCAATTTTAAATGGACACATCAAATCAATGTAAAACCATTTAAAAGAAACTGTCATGAGAGCATCCAACACTTTTAGCATTCTCTTCTTTGTGAAGAAACATCGTATCTCAAATGGAAAAGTTCCTATTTATTTAAGGATTACCGCAAATGGTAAACGACTTGATTTATCCGTCAAACGCAGGATTGATGCAGATAAATGGGATGAAGCTCGTGGGGTTGCAAGGGGATCGAGACAAGAAATTAAAGCTTTAAATATGTATCTCGATCAAGTCAAGAATCATCTTTACGAATGTCATCATCAGTTAGAAAAAGAGAAAAAGTTAGTTACAGCAGAAGCTATTAAGCATCGCTATTTAGGAAAAGATGATCGTGGAAAAACTCTAAGTGAGCTTATGGAATACCACAATGAAGAAATGAAAGATGAATTAGCCTGGGGTACTCAGAAGAATTATTTCACAACACAGAAATATGTATGTGAATTTCTACATAAAAAACTTAAGACCTCAAATATTTTCCTAGAAGAATTAAACTATAAGTTTGTCAAGGATTTCGAGAAGTATCTTAAGCATCGCACTCCAGATGGTCATCAAAAGCCCTGCGGTCAAAATGGAGCAATGAAACATATTCAGAGGCTAAAAAAGATGATTAACCTTGCTATCAAAGAAGAATGGTTAGTAAAAGACCCCTTCCAGAAATTCAAACTCAAATTAGAGAAGAAAGACAGAGGTTACTTAACCAAAGAGGAATTAAAACGAATTGCAGAAAAAGTCTTTCCTATTGATAGGTTAGATCAAACTCGAGATATTTTTATTTTCAGCTGCTATACAGGGCTATCTTACGCTGAAGTTTTTGATCTAACATCCAATAATATTGTTGTAGGTTTAGATGGTAATCATTGGATTCAAGGACAACGCCGTAAGTCAAAAGAGTGGTTCAAAGTACCAATACTACCGCAAGCAAAAGCTATAATAAAAAAATATCAGGATCATCCACTTAGCAAGACCCATGGGAAAGTGCTTCCAGTTTATACTAATCAGAAGACAAATGCTTATCTGAAGGAGATAGCTATATTATGTAAAATTAGTAAGAATCTCACATTTCACCTTGCACGACATACCTTTGCCACTACAATTACCCTTTCCAATGGAGTGCCTATAGAAAGTGTAAGTAAAATGCTAGGCCATACCAACCTGAGAACTACCCAGCTCTATGCCAAAGTAGTAGAACAGAAGCTTAGTGAGGATATGAAAATGTTGAAAGGAAAACTGACTGAAAGTACATATGAAAAGAAAATGACCAGTTAAAGGTCATTTTCTTCAGTCCAAAGATCATAGGCTGATTAGAGCGCACTTTCAATAAGAGCTTTGGCTTTCAGCATATCAAATAGACGCTCTAGCAACCTACGTTCTTCAGTAATAATTTCAGCCCTGCCCTGTAAATGATGCTGGGCGGGAATCTGATTTCCATAATGTGTTTTCAGCCCTTCAGGAAAGCTAATAATGACACGATAGTATCCATGCTGGGGCAAATCAGAAATATCTTCTACTGTAGCAGGGAGTGTTCCATATTCTTCAAAAGGATAATTGTCCAGATAGACCTGTACTTTTTGCCCGACCTTTACCTTACCAAAATTCTGTATAGGAACCAACAAACGACCCAACACTGGCTGATTATTATCAGGCACTATTCGCATCACCGTATCCTGGATATGCACATATTGATTTGCGTTTTCAACATCAAAAAGTGACACCTGACCCGATAGTGGAGCTTTCAATACATATAGTTCTTCCCATTGAGAAAGAGCTGCAATCTGGTTGTCTAAAGCGCTATGTAATGTGCTATGTAACTGTACTTGGGTCTGATCCTGCTTAAGCGCTAATTGCTGCTGCTTTTGTATCAATTGACTCATATTCAATTGAATTTGAGTAAGCTCACTGGCAATTTCTTGGGCAGCGTATTTTGCATCTATCCATTCCCGTTCACTTATCTCTAAAGCTTTTTCGGCAATGGACTGAGTTGCATAAAGCTGTTTGTTACGAAGAAAGTCCTTCTCAACCAAATCGGATTTACGATTGAGTAACTTATGTTCCGTCTGCTTTTGAACAATTAGTTGTTGATACTGAACTAACTGGCGTTCCAAAGATAAACTTTCCTGGTAGTGAGGGTTAAGTTTTTGATATTGCTCATAGGCTGACCAGGCAGACTGCAATTGGCTGTAATACTGCTGCATATTACCAAGTTGATATGTAGGAAATACCAATGAATCAGCTAAAGTCCAAATAAGATTGCGGGGATTGAGTTGTCGCAAAGTCTTCTCTATTCGAACTACATCTTCATAACGGGCCGGGTTTTGAATAATAGCCAGAATTTCTCCTGCCTCAACAGTGTCATGGTCTGTCACGAGTAAGTCCATAATATACCCATCTGTTTGGGCAATGATCCCGATGGGGGGATTGGCAGTGGTAATGACAAGTTTCCCGGAAATGCGATCAGGATAACGAATGAACCATGCCAATATCAGCAGAACTATCACCAGCACAAATACACCTACCTGCCCCCATCGGAATATCCAGCGTGGTGGAGTGGCAAGCACTTCTTGCAAATATTCAGAAGGCTCACTAAGCTCAGTAACAGGTTCAGGAAAGACCGTCATGCGCCTAGCTCTAATTGGTTTTTGACTAAGTTGTAATAGTACCCCTGGAGACGGGCAAGTTCTGAATGAGTGCCTTGTTCTACGACTCTTCCCTCTTCCAGTACCAAAATCTTGTCAGCATGTTTGACTGTGCTGAGGCGATGGGCTACAATAACAACTGTTCTGTCCTGGAAGAAGTTTTCCAGGTTATTGACAATAAAGCTTTCGGTTTCGGCATCCAGGGCACTGGTGGCCTCATCAAAAAACAAGTATTTGGGATCTTTATAGATTGCCCTTGCTATCAGTATACGTTGGCGCTGTCCACCTGAAAGCCCCATCCCGTTTTGACCAATATGTGTATGGTAACCGTTGGGTAATGATTGGATAAAAGATTCCAGATGGGCAATATGCACTGCATGGGCTAGTCTAGACTTATCCAAAGGATTTCTACTGTCCGATTCCGTGATGTTAGCAAGAATCGTATCGTCAAAGATATATCCATCCTGCATAACCACCCCGCACTGGGAGAGCCAAGTAGTTGCAGGCAGTTTATCCAATGAGTTATTGCCTGCATAAATGTTACCTTCCGTTGGCTCATAGAATTTGAGCAACAGCTTCAATAAGGTAGTTTTTCCGCTGCCACTTGTGCCTACTATAGCCGTCACTTGCCCTTGAGGAATAGAACAGCTTATATTTTGTAGCACGGCAGCTGAGTCAGGGCCTTCATAGCGGAAAGTGACTTTATCCAGGTGAATTGTATGATTGTCTTCAGTATTCAGCAAGATATCAGGTCCTGTATGCTCACTGGGTTTTTGAAATACTTCGTTCAACCTGGCCAGACTAAGTTTGGCATCTTGCGCAGACTGCATAAATCCAATCAATCCCAACAAAGGGGCATTGAGCTGTCCCAGTATGTATTGTACTGCTATTAACATCCCTAAAGTCATCTCTCCTTTAATTACAAGAAAAGCCGAAAGGAAAGAAATGCCAATGTTTTTGAGTTCGTGGATGAAGGCCCCGCCACGGGTTTGAAGTTGGTCTACCGAAAGGGTTTGGACAGTAACCTGATGCTGTTTGATACGCACCGCTTCCCAACGCCAGCGCCGCCTTTGCTGGGAGCCATTAAGCCTGATTTCCGGCATACCATATAGTAAATCCTGTAGCTGGCTTTGGTGTTCTGCTGATACATCAAAACGCTGGTACTCGAGCATAGCCCGCCGTTTGGATAGTAGCAGAATCCAGCCTATGTAGAGCGATGCCCCAAACAAAAACACCAAAAAAATGAAAATACTGTAGAAAGCTAGGATAATACTAAAAATGCCAACCGTAAGTAGGGAGAACAGCACCGTGAGGGACTGTGCTGTAAGAAAGTTTTCAATGCGTTCATTATCTATAATGCGTTGAAACAAATCACCCAAATTCTTTTTCTCAAAAAAAGGATGCGGTAACTGCATCAACTTTTGCAAGAAGCTGGAAAGCAGCGATATACTCACCCGGTTGCCCACATATAGTAGCAGATAACTACGGACAACCTCCCCTACAGTTTGTGATACAAACAAAACCAATTGAGCAATCAGGATGATATAAACAAATTGTAAATTTTGATGACGAATCCCCTCGTCTACCAATGATTGGGCAAGGAAAGGAAAAATAAACTGAAGGATACTGATCACCAGCACACTCAGAAGTAATTGGTATAAATAACGCTTGTATGGGCGAAAGAAAGGTGCTAAGAAATGCCAACCTGTACGAGTGTTTACCCCGTGTGTCAGTTGTTGTTGAAAGTTAGGGGTAGGTTCCAGTAGCAATAAGATTCCGGACTTTTCCTCTACTGATTGCCAACCTTGCAGGAATTCTTTCTTGCGATAACGCAGTTTACCGGCTGCCGGATCAGCGACATAAACATGTTTGGAGGTAATCCGGTAAATCACGATGTAGTGCTGATCTTTCCAATGCGCAATGCAGGGAAATACTACATCTTTACTCAGGGTTTCCATGTCGGTCACTACCGCTTCGGTACGAAAACCAAGCTGCTCAGCTGCTTGTGAAAGGTTTAGTAGAGAGGTTCCCTGATTAGAAGTAAATGTTTTCTCCCGTAATTCTTCCAATGAATAATGCTTCCCATAATGTCGGGCGACCATGCGCAGACAAGTCGGGCCACAGTCCATAAAATCAAGCTGACGGTAAGCTGTAAAACGATCTATCATAACTTATTATCAACTTGGAAAATTACTATTAAAAAAGTTATAGTAAAAATTAAATAGTTTAAATTTATTTGACTGTATACAAGATTTTCCAACTCGTCTTATTGAGGGAAAGCGATCAATGGATATGGAGGAGATATAAAAAAAGAAAGCCATGATTGGCTTTCTTTCAATTTAATGTAGTTAAAAGTTAATGTTCGCTTCGGTTTACCAATTTTTCCAACCACTTGGGAAACTCCTTACCTCCTCTGATTTTAGCTTGGGCTTCAGTACTCAAAACTTTCATTTTTACCTGTTTCTTACCAGTTTTTGTTAAATTTGACATAGTGAAATGGTTAATTTGTATAATTATTTACATTTGCAATTTATGTCTCACAGGAAATGTACCAAACCAAAATCCACTAAATTTCATGAACTTCACCAAAAAGGACATGAACTAGGCAGAAAAGAACACCAGTAAGACTTTAGCATACATGAACTGTTCTCAACCAAAAAATGAATTGCAAAATATTTTATACTATTGAGCTTGGATGAACAATCGCCACTTTAAATTATACATAATTGAAGCTAAATATTCAGAACGATAAGTCAGGCATTTTACTATCGTTAAGTAAAACTGAAAAAATTACCCATTTGGTCAGTTGGATAGGTTTTTTGATTGTGATGCTTATCTCTTCAATGATTATTGAAGATAAACCTATCTGGCTGGTGCTCCCTGTAAATCTATTTTTGGAATTACTCTACGCTCTCTTTTTCTATCTACTTATATTTCATATCTATTCCCTGTGGTATACTAACAAATTGGGGTTTTACTTCCGGGCATTTGTTACCACTGCTTTTTTTACTTTTTTATTCTTTAGTTATGATTACTGGCTTGAGCCATGGTCGGGATTTGATACGACGTATTCCTTTTCGGATAGCCTCGTAGGCGCTGTGCTCAGTGCTTTTATCTTCATCGTTGTATCAATAGCCGTTTTTGCGTATAAATATAGTATAGCAAAGATACGTTACCTGAGCCAAAAAGAAGTTCAACTGGCCTGTAGCAGACAACAGCTTACACAAAGGGAGTTGGAACTCACCAAACTGGAACTACATTCCTACCGCAACATCTTCAATACACACCTTACCTTTAATACGCTTTCACATATCCATGCCAAAGTAGCAGAAGACCAATCAGTGGCCATACCGCTTTTATTGCTATCGGAAAACCTACGCTATAACCTAAAGACCAAAGGCCACCAGTTGGTCAGCCTCTCAGAAGAGATCCACTATATCCAGGACTATTTTGAATTGTATCACCATATTTTCCCGGGCTTACAAGTGAGCTTCACTGTTGAAGGGGATACACAGTCTATTGCGGTACTTCCCAGGGTATTTTTGAATTACGTGGAGAATGCCTTGAAACACGGAAAACGTAATGACCAAAACCATCCTATCAAAGTGAGATTCTGGGTGGATGATAAAGTACGGTTTAGTGTAAGCAACGCCAAGAAACTGAACTATACTGGTGTGAGTACCGGAGTAGGCTTAGAAAATACGTATCAGATACTGAAAGCTTACTATGGAGAAGAATTCACTTTGGATATACAAGATCAAGATTCATCCTTTGAAGTAAAGCTAAGTTTGCCCAAAGTCGCCTACCACGGTGATTTACAATACTATAGTCCTTTAAGTATCAATAAAGCATCATCCATTTAATAATAAGTACTACCATGAGGTTTTTAATTACGCTACACACTTTTTCACTATGCCTGTTGCTTTTGCATGCCAAAGCGCAACCAACACCGGATTCATTAGGCGCTGTTACTGAAGTTAAGTTTGGTATTCAATTGCATGATCCTTACCGGGGGATGGAGGAAATGGAAGATCCATTGGTAAAGCAATGGATGAACTGGAAAAACAATCAATCCAAGCAAACACTTTCTAATATCACTGGGTACAAAGAGCTACATAGCGAGATTGAGAAATTAATGACCTCCTCGGATGTGCGTGCCCAGGTGCCCAAAGTAAACCAGGATTATATTTATATACTGCAGTTCGTATCCTCAAGTAACAGTAATCAGATTGTCCGCTATCAAAATCCTTTAAAGGAAGGAGAGGTCGTTTTTTCTACCCAGGAAATCAACCGTCGGGACAGCGCAACTTATGGAATTTATTCTTTCTATCCTTCACCGGATAATCGTTACCTGGCCCTTCAGATGGATAAAGATGGAAACGACTGGATGGAAATTTATTTGTTTGACATGAAGGAACAGCGCATTACTGACCGGATTGATGCTACCATGTCTTTTTTTCCAAGCTGGATTGATAACAACAGCCTGTTTTATACCCAAATCAATATCACTGATGACCCCAATGAGTTTTTCAGCAATATTAAAGTAAAGTATCACCTACTTGGCACCGATCAGTCTGAAGATAAGATTATGCTATCCCAGGAGACCAACTCTAAAATTGATTATCAGGCGGGCGATTTTCCTTCCTTTACCGTATTACCCGGTAGAGAATATGTACAGTGTGCCATTGCCCGAGGCGTTTCTCCTTACCCGAAATCATATCTTGCCCCCTTGAAACAAGTACTGAAGGATAGTGAGTCACCTGGCTGGCAATTAGTGTATGATTTTGATGACCATATTGCCCAGGATGCAGCTGACAACGAGTATTTCTATATGTTGAATGATAAGGTAGGTGAAATCCTGAAAGCTCCCTTGGCAGGGCCAACAAAAAGAAGTGTTGTACTTTCTTCCCAAAGTGAAGGCTATCTACAGGATATGAAAGTGACCAGCAAAACAGTTTATGCCGAAATTGTCCAGAATGGTATTTCTTCTTTATGGGATGTCAATAATGATCAACTGATACCCACACCGTTCAAGGGAAATATAGACCTACACGAATCCGGCTCAAGTGCTATCAGCGATGGAGAACATCTTCTTTTTAGTCTTACAAATTGGTCACATGGCTACGGTATTTATTATTATGACCCTCAAAAAAACAAAGTGGTAAGGACCAATATGCGTCCTGCCGGACCCTATGACATTCCTGAAAACCTCATGGTGGAAGAAGTTGAAGTTATTGCCAAAGATGATGATAAAGTACCTTTATCTATTATTTATGATAAGTCTATTGTCAAAGACGGAAATAATCCCACAATCATAGAAGTGTATGGCGCTTATGGCACTTCATTAGAACCCTATTTTTCAGTAGAAATGCTCTCCTGGTACGAAAGGGGTGGCATTCTGGCAGTCGCCCATGTGAGAGGTGGTGGGGAAAAAGGCCCAGACTGGCACAAAGCTGGGATGAAGGGAAAAAAACCAAACTCCTGGAATGATTTAATTTCTTCTGCTCAGTACCTGATTGATCAGCGGTTTACCGGTCCTGAAAAATTAGGGGTGATGGGAGGAAGTGCCGGGGGCATTACCGTTGGCCGTGCCATCACTGAACAACCCGGGCTTTTTGCCGCAGCAGTCTTGGAGTTTCCATTGCTGAATACTATCCGGATTGACCAACAGGCGGGAGGATATGTGCAAAGCGAAGAATTTGGTTCACCAGAGGACTCTATTGAGTTTGGTTATCTTTATGAGATGGATGTGTACCATCATATTCAAGAAGGAGCAGATTATCCGGCGCTTTTGTTTACTGCGGGCAAGAACGATCAGCGTACTTTAGCCTGGGAACCAGCTAAGGTAGCCGCAAAATTTGAGACCCGACGGGGAAATAATCACCCTACCTTATTCAGGTTATACGAAGGTGGCCATGGAAGCAGTAGCACCGAAGAAAGTGTAGAAATGCTCACTGATAAGTTTTCTTTCTTTAGCTGGCAGTTAGATAATCATGATACCAACAAATCATCCAGTGCCTCAGGACAGGAATAAGCTTAATACTTAATAACTTTAATGGCATTGATTTAACTTTGGTGATCCTTCTTAAACGATATGGAAAGAATATTACGTGCTATTGCAGTTGACGATAATCCTGCTGCACTCATAACGATTCAAAGCTACGCTAAAAAGATAGATTGGCTTTACCTGGATCAGTGCTTTACTGAGGCTTTACCGGGGGTTAGTTACCTGAAAAACCATCCGGTGGATGTGGTTTTACTGGATATAGAAATGGACGATATTTCCGGCTTAGACTTTATTAATATTGTCAAGGATAAGGGTATCAGTCATCCGCAATTTGTCATCATCTCAGCCCATGAGCAGTATGCCTTAAAAGGATTTGAACTCAATGTGGTCGATTATCTTCATAAACCAATTTCCTATAATCGCTTTGTGCATGCTTTGGAGCGGGTCAATGACCGCTTATCCCTTACCCGCAATCAAAAGGAGGATAATATTCCAACATCAAATAACCACGGACATCCCTTTTCGGATTATCTCTTTATTCATCATCACAAAAAGCTGATCAAAATACTTAAAGACAATATCACTTACATTCAATCCGATGGACACTATTGTTATCTGTACCTGACAGATCAATCACGCAAGCATATTTCCTATAGCTTAGCTGATATGGAAAAATTATTGTTAGAAAGTAGTTTCTTGAGGGTTCACAAAAGCTTTCTTGTCAACGTGAGGCATATTCACGAAATAGACTCCCGATCTGAAGCAAGCAATTTACTCTTAGACGATGGAGAGGAAATACCTATTGGTATTACCTACCGTCCCCTGGTACAACAGCTTTGTCGTAATCTTTCAGGCTTTTGATTTCTTAGCATAACAAACAACTACTTCTTTTTCAAATACTGTATACATGATTTGTTTGGTCATTGATGATAATCCCTCTGACCGGGAATTACTATGCGCTCGTATTGATCAAACAGCAGGTTTATCATTGATAGCCTCGTTTGACCTTGGACTTCCTGCCCTGGAATTTATACAGCATAATAAACAAGTTTACCTCATTTTTCTGGACATTGAGATGCCAGACATTTCTGGCTTATATTTTTTGGAATTGTTACCCCCAGTGCATTCTCACCTTATTGTTTTTACTTCGGGGCATACAAGTTCTGCCATTTTGGGCATCAACCTACATGATCAAGTCATAGGCTTTTTAAAAAAAATCTATTCGTATCAAGAGTTCTTTCAAGTTATTCAGAAGGCACGTCGCCTACTACCGAAAAAAAATGTTAATAATACCCTCCATAATAAGCTATTGGAAAACAGTACCACAGTTTTTATCAAAACCAGCTTTAACCGTAAGGAACGATATGAGCGAATTGATCTGAATGAACTCCTATTCATCAAAAGTGACCGCAATTATATTCACCTGGTAACTGACAAAAATGAATATCTAGTGAAGAACTCACTCACTGATATTGAAAAGCAACTTTTTAGAAAAAGCTTTATCCGGGTTCATAAGTCATACCTTGTTAATCTTGCCCGTATCCGGCGAGTTGAGGTGAAACAACTTATCATGGATGATGGAAAGACAGTACCTATCAGCGAGACCTATCGGTCAAATTTAATCGGTAGACTCAGCGAATTATCTATTGAGGACAAGTAAACAAATCCTTTTGTCCCTCTCTAACCCCTGTTCATCCCCTTCAGATGGTGCCTGGGAAGGAAGTGAATCAATCGCTTGGCTCACCTGATCATCGTCCCTACTTTTAGCTTAAATCATAAGTCAAATAAGCAGCTAAAAGATAACATACCTTTCCTCATGGGAGATCAAATGAGCCAAGCAGAAGATACGAACCATCAGCATTCCTTCTTTGCTACCGGTAGTTCTGGGGATCATCTCCATCATTTATCCTCAAGTCAATTTCTAGCAGAAGATCAACAGCTCTGGAAAGCTTATCAAAGTGTAAAGCAAGAACGTGATATGCTCAATAAAGCGCTCCATGCTTACTTTGCAGGACTGACTTTGCCTAAAACTCTCTAAATCGTCACCATCTTATTTTCTTATTCTTTCTAACATTTTTTAAGAGGTAAAATATTCCCCCTCAAGCACATACAAATGATCCTGATGGTGAATAGATGAAGCTACTCTCAAAAATAGAACAGCTGAAAATTTCCTCTCTTTCCATCCTCATCAACTACTGAAGCCGCTGCTGAGACTTTTCTACGATCATAGTAAAAGTCAAAATCAGCTGCATTGGCACGTGAAAGCAAGAGAAACTTCCCTTGAGAATCAATGACAAAACCTTGTGCATCGTATATCCTTTCCGTGCCCTGATACCATCTTGAGCTGATGGTCAATAGACGAGTTGTATTTCTAAAGCTTACATTATAGTTCTGGTTCCACAGGTAGGTCTTGCCTGCATACTCATACTTGAAAGCTTCATTGCCTACGACATAAATCCTGCCTCCTGAGTAGAGACGAAAAACAGTCCGAACCTTAGGGATTGTTGGAAAAAGATAGCGGGCATTTTCAGCTATCCCTAATTCTTCCATGAGATACTGTTCAAACTCCTCCTTATCCTTGTCGGTAAGTATCACTACTTCATCGGTCAAATCAATGGTTTCTATTGGATTATGATAATGATTATCAGGAAGCACTTCATTCTTCTCACAAGAGGAGAAAAAGGTAAAGAGCATCATGGCTAAGACCAGCCTGAATTTTTGAGACAACTGCATAACGATAAGTGGTTTATGGTGAATAATTAGTGATAGAGATTTGGGTATTGCTCAATGATCTGCTCAGCTTCCTTTCTGATCTGTCGGAAATTGAGCAGCAAGATTTTTTCCTTCTCTTCAATGCTTGCAAAGGGTGCGATTGGATGTTGATTACTTACCTGGCTTTTCTTGACCCTGGTCCAGAAGTAAGGCATGGTAGATTCTACAGTCTGCCCCACAAACTCTCCTGGCTGGAATTGCATGATCTCCTGGGATTTGATGATATACCTTTCCTGCTGAGAAATGCTAGTGTTGTAAGAGAGATTTCGCCCACCTTTACTTCCTCTACTGCTTCCCCTGGAATGGTTGGTGATGAGCCTTTCTTCCTTTCCTATCATCTCAGAAACTGCTTTGGCCGTTTGTACTGAGCTTATTTTTCCATAGAACTGGTTAGATAAGTTGGCAATGATAACTTCCGCTTTTTCTTTTCCATACATATCAATCATCTGGGCGTAGTCCTGGGCCATGTAGACACTGGCAATTTTATTACTCCTGGCAGTGGCCGGAATCATCTCAAATTTGGGGATGTAGAGTGTGGGTGCTTCGTCCAACAGAACAAAGCTCTTGTGTTTTCCATGCAGGTTCATCTGCTTTAGAGCTACTGTAATGATCAAAGATATTACCGGACTGAAGGTATCCACTAGACTCGGATCAGAGCCCAAGCATAAGAGCTTGGGATGAGCAGGATCATTGATATTCATGTTCAGATCATCACCGGTCAAGGTCCAGACCATTTCAGGACTGTTGATCTTGCTGACCATGATTTGTAATGATGCAATCACGCCTGCTATCTGTTTCTCCGCTTTGTTTTCAATGGCAGTGGCAATACTGCGGCTCATATCTGCACTTTGAGTATTGGTTTGCAACATGCTAATGACATGGGTATAGTCTTTATAAAGTGCGGTATTGATCACATGAGGCAGGGTACAATGTTGAGGATGTTCACAGCGAAAGAACCAAATGAGAGAAGAAAGCCAGGCTATGGCAGAGTTAGAAAAGAAGTCTCTCTGTTTGATGGTGCTGGTATCCAGGTTGTTGACAATTGCCCGGGCATATTCTTCAGCATGTGCCACAGTGGGTATATTTTCAGGTGAAAGAGGATTACAGCGATGAGATAGCTTAGGATCTTGAAAGTTGATGATGTAGTACTTTAAGTCAGTGTTTTTCCCATACAGGTACAGGGCTGTATTGACTTCAGTGGCCAGGGTAGGAAACTTGAAGTCATAAAGAACGCCGCAATATCCTTTTTGTATGAACTGATGAATGAAGGCATTACCAATGCTCTCTGACTTGCCAGATCCAGAGGAGCCTATCACCAGGGTTCCCCTAAAAGGATTAGTAACATTGATCCATCCTCTTTGGGTTTGGAGGTGGATGCTATCTTCACTTTCTAGTTTGCGATGCTCATACTGTTCTTTTCTTCTGCTATTCCTAGAATAGACACTTTGCAATACCACCGGTACACTGATCAGCATTCCTGCTAAAGAAGAAGGATAGAGCCAGTAAATGGTAAATGATGGATAATTATCTGCTTTGAAGAGCAGCACAAAAGATAATACCGCTACTAAGCTTCCTGCCACAGTTATCCAGAAAGGCAATGGTTTTCTTTTCTGTTGGGCTGGATCAGGGCTTAGAAAAAGTACTACTACGCTCAGGTAGTTCAGCAGAGAAATAAACCTGATCCCTTTCCCAAAAAACAGAAGTAGCTGAACCACTCTTTGCAGCAGTGGATGCAGCTCTTCTGTTGCTAAGCTATTAGCATGAATCAGCAGATAGTACTCGGCTCCCATCAGGGCAAGTAGAAAAAGAAAGCACAGCAGGAGCAATTCTAAAGTTGTGGTATGCTGGCTCATCATCTTTCTTGCTCTATGTCAATATGTCTTCTCTTTTTCTTTCGCTCAGCAAAGAGTTCCTCATCCTCTCCTGTTTCCTGGCCTAGCTTCTGGATACCTTTGGCAAAGCTGCTTATTGACCTTTCCGGATATGTGATCTTATCCTCTTTTCCTTTTTCAAGCACCTGGTATGGATCATGGACAAGCTTTCCCTGCTGGTAATGCTGGGTTAATCGGTACAGGTTAAAGAAGAATCCTTTTCCGTATTGCTTCTCTTCAGCAATGGACAAAGCTTTGTCTACCTCTACCTTCTGGTTTCCCACAAAGTACTGGTTCAGGTATTCCACCCTATACCGGATACGTTCCCGATGCCTCTCTACCTGCTCCTGAGGCATGCCTTGTGTAAGCTTTTCTGAGATTGTCGCTTTCTCATAGCCAAACATTTGCTGAAAGGTCTTTCCATTCTGCACCTGCCAGTCTTTGAAAGTGAAGTGGCTTTTTCTTCCTCTGGGATTGAGTCTGTGCTCTCCAGATTTGTCCTTTGCACTCACCAGAATATGAATGTGGGTATGGTTACCGTTTTTGGTTTGTCCTTTTTGCTCACCTTCTTTTTCCTTCCGCTCCTCATGAAAGGTAGCAAACCAGATGATGTCAGAAGATCTTAATCTCTTCTTATTGGGTAAGTTAAAATTCCCGGCATAGTTCTCCATCACTTGCTGAGTATAACTTTTTAGCTTTTGTGGATCATTTCCAATATGTTCCAATTCTGAAGGAGAGGGAGAAAGCACCAGGGAATAGAACTTTTCCTGATGTTTTCTCAAGCCTTTGGTATTACCATCAATGACCTCTTTCACCTGCCCTGCCCTGATATCTGATTTTTCATCGTTGAAGAAGCTGGCCTCCTTATCCTGTTCTCTTGCTTCGTGTCCCAAATAGCTAACGGTCTTACTACTGGAAGTGCGATTGGCAAACACAAATCGTCCATCCCTTCTGGGGTTAATGATTTTACTGTGCATTGGCTAAAGTTTGGAGTTTAGGGTTTACCTCGGATTTGATCCTGAAATATATTCAGGACCTGATCCGGAGTTTAAGTGCTTATGGTTTTGAAGATTGATTACTAGCATCCAACTGATCAGCCACCTGGCGTAAGCGTTCTGACAAGTATTGCTGATCCTGTTGCTGTAATTGCTTGTAAGTAGCCTGATCTTCTGTAATGAGAGTAAGCAAATGGTTGACTGCCAATTCACCCATGATTCGTGCCTTACTGGCTTCGGTATGCATGGCCCTCAAGATATGCTGTTCCTGAAAAACCAGGTAAGAGAAAATACGGTCCACAGCATGGCGCAACAACTGGGCAAACTCATCACTCTGTCCTGCCTGATAACTTCGTGGGTCAATCTTGCGGGAAAGGAAGAACTCTCCTGCTGCTTCCAGGTACTCTTTGTAAGAGAGTTTGAGCCGCTGAGACTCCGCTTCCAACCGCTTGTGAAAAGCGCTGGATACGTTTACTTTTTTAGAGGTACTCATGTATAGGTACTTGTTTGATGTTGATAATGAGAGGGTTAAAGGGCAAAAGTACTTTCCATAAAAACCATGTTTTTACAACTATTTGAAATACAAGTATTTACAAAGAACTTGCACTTACCCATCTTGCTGTGAAAAACTCTGGATTTATTCATTAGCACTACTTCCTTCTGTCCGGTGCTTCCACTGGAAAGCTGATCAAATTGAACATTTCCCTCAGCCGGGAGCGTACCCGGTCGCCGTACAATCGTTCCAGTGTGTCGGCGCTCAGATTGGTGGTCATATGGGTAAGCATGCCGTAACGGACGAACTGATCGTAACGGTCCAGTAAAATCTCAGCCATGACATTGCAGCCGTTTCCATAGACTTTCGTGTTGGGTTCCACCCCCAGGTCATCAAAGCAGTAGGTAATCGGCTGGTCGTACTGCAATATCGGACCATGCCCTAAATGCTTCTTTCGGAAGGACTGTGTTCCGTAGCGTTCCAAGACTGAATGACCATCCTTGATAAAATTTTTGGCGATATCCCGGGTAGCTACCAGATGGAAACGTTGATGGGCAAACAACTGCATGATGGTTGTTTTACCACAGCCTACCGGACCGAGCAAAAATAAGCCCTTTTCCGGATTGATGCCCAGTTTCTGATGCCAAGTCTCATTACTAGTAAAATAAGCCAGTACAGCCTCTAAAACCGGGCGATTTGTGGCGTCCACAGTGAAGTTGGGTATCGTGCTTTGCGCGTGCTCTACAAAACACTCCCACAGGCTTTCAAATTTCATAGGATTAGGTTCGTTAGAGCGGAATGCTGTAGTCTTGCCTTCCACCGGTGTGTAATCTGCTTGCATAGGGGTCAAAGTTTGGAGATGAGATATCGTTTCTTGAAAGTTTACTTGCTTGATTAGCATAGTCTTTGGCATTGAGTAGCCAGTTGTTGGCCGCTGCCTGCCAGTCCTGCATATCGTTACGGCCTACTTTCCAGCCATTGGCTTCGTAGTAGTTGACAAAGCGAAGGGCCTGTCCTCGGGCAGTGAGGCTATCCGGGCAGAGTTCTGACTGGCTTTTCATGTACTCCTCCACCTCACTCACCGAAGGCTTGACAAACTTCTGGGTTGGTTCTTTTTTTCTTGGAGGGGGGGACGCCGCAACCGGGGGGGAGGTTGAAGTTTGGCGCTTTACCTCGCCAGTAATAGATCTCCTTTCTTCTGGTTTTTTTTCTCCTTGCTCCCTCCACTTTAAAGTAGATGAATCAAGGGTAGATACACTATGTATTCGATCATTATAATCGATAAAATTATTAATAAGGTGTAACTGCCCATCCGATCTATTATTCAGTAGACCGGCCTCTACTTTTGAGTTGCCCCCATCTACTGAAGAAGGGGGTGGGGCACCCTTTTCCGGTAGATCGCTGTTGATAAAAATTTTACGTTGATTTCCGTGACAAACTTCAACCTTTATATACCCTTGTTCAGCAAGCTGGTTGATCCAACGAGAGGCCACTTTAGCTTGCACATTGTAGAGAAATGCCAGGTGGTTGTTACCCGCCCAGCAGTAGCCTTGCTGATCACAGAGGGCTTTGATTTCACCGTACAAGAGCTTGGCGTGGGCGGACAGATTAGGATCAAAACGTACCTGCGCTGGCAGATTGATCTGGTAAGTGGGTAATGAGTGCTCCTTTCTCATAGCTGATGGGCGTTTACCAGGTTCTCCTCTATGACTTTCATAATGCCGTCGTAAGGGTAGTAAATCACTCCACCTACTTTGCTGTAGGGTAAGGTGCCGTTGATGCGAAGGTTTTGTAGTGTTCCCGCTGAGATGGCCAGCATCTTCCTGACTTCCGGGGAGCGCAGCCATCGCTTTGGTTCATGATGGGACTTAGAAAGAACCACTTTAAGTTCTTCTACCAGCTCCTGCTTGAAAAGAAACAGGTCATCGGTGGTGATAATTTGTGCAGACATAATTTCAATTTTTGTTGATGAATAATATGTCTGCAAGTAGAAAAAAAGAGGAATACCAAAACAGTTAACGGGGTTAATCAACCCCCTGTAAACCCCTTGACAATCAGAAGATTATAAATTTATTTTTTTTGATTCCCCTTACTTTTGTATAGTGAAAAGTAGCAAGATTTTAACTGCTTTACTCCAGAATGAAGACTGTTTTGGCCTATGTTTACCTGCTACGATATTTTGTTTAAGTAATTCAGCATGGCAATGACTTTGTCCTTCAATATGGATATGGTATGCTGGTCATGCTGATAGAATTTAGCTTTCAGGCTTTTGGCCGACACTTCCTCTTGTTGAGTAGAGCTTAAGATCTCACTAAAGCGCCGGTAGATATTATTTTGATTCTGCTCTGGAAAAAGATCTACCTCCAAAAATAATTTTATCAAAAGTGAGACTTGTGCCACTGAAAGGTTGGTCTTGACCTTTTCATCATTGATAGTAAGCAAGGGTTCAGACACTAGTGAAGGATACTTTTCCAGGTAAGCAATCTCTTCCCTGAGCCAGCCTAAAATTCGTTCATTTGCTGATATGTTTTCTGTTTGTAAGCTGTACTGAACAGGCAACTGCTTGCAGAATTTTTGGTAGTAGTACAAAATTCCTAGCTTTTCACTTTTTGTTTGCTGTATGTCTAATTTTACTTTCAATCGGTCAATAAACCACCCTACAAATGATTCGTCGTCAAAATTGTGGGAAATCAATACCGTAGTCAGTTCTTCTTCATTGAAATGTCTTTCATTTACTATTTTTTCAAGTCCCTGCAAAAGCTGTTGGTACTTTCTTAATTGAAGATAACTGGCTTTCTGATGGGCAAGCCCCTTGATTTTGACAAAAAAGCCTGATAGAATGCCGTGTAGGGATGGATCTACCTCAGACTGTGCTAAAGCATTTTGAACTGTGTTAAGCTGCCCCGACAAGTGGTTAAGGATCTGTATATGATCGTGATAAGGAACTGCTGCATGGATGTCTATATACTGGGCAAATTGCTTTTCAATAAAGCCAATGAGTTCTTGTAACCCCAGGAAAATGTGCTTAGAAATGTCCGGGAGGCTATATTCACCTGAGAAAGTATACATCAGCAAATCTGTGTCCCCCAATTGTTCCATGAGGTGTCTGGCATAAGTGATTAATGTTTGCTGATGGTCCTGCACATACTTTTGGGCTACATCCTTTGAAGCAGCCTGAAAGGTGTAGTTAAGCATTTTCTGCTGTACCAATGCTACCTGCTCAATCAAAAGCTTTTGGTAAAAGTGGTAACGTCTTTCCTCAAAGCTTAAGGAATCCAATGGATAATAAGCATACAGTTCCAAGTGAACGCTACCGCTTTCATCTTGCCAGTGGTACCATTCAATGATTGATTCAGAGGCAAGGGAAAGCCGTTGTAGTACCATGTCTAAAAGTACTTCACCTGCTTGCTGTTCGTAGACTTGTACTTTATGGTTTAAAGCTACAAATACTGGAGGGCGATAGCGGTCTAAAAGTTTTATGTCAAGGGATTCAACTGAAAGTGACTGATCTTCAGATTGCCCAAACCGAGCATGAATTTGTCTGGCGCAAGTCTTTGGCACTTCTGAAAGGTGCTTATAAAACCGGGCTTGCTCTGAAGGTTCAGTAGGAAAATACAAAGGTGACAGGCTTCCCTGTACTACTTGGTGAATGATGTTGAGTTCGTAGGACACAATCATTGGTTTTTAGGATACCATATCGCAGTAAAAACCAAATTTATATATAATTATTTATATTTTATATACTTTAAATTATATCCCCATCGTCTTCTGGTAATATTACCCTTACAACATCTACTTTTCAGCGACTACTTTTCCATTACTACTCGTCTGCTTCTGTGCTTTTCTTTTTAGCTGACACTGCTCACAGTCTCTTTTGTAGCGGGAGAGTTGTTGATAGGTATCGGCTTGAAAACCACAGCTAACACACATCCGGTTCTCAGCCACCATTTGTAGTTCCTCCTGGTGCTCTCGTTGTTGCTTAGTTAAGGTTTGTTGTAATTTCGTTAAAGCCTGCTTGCCTTCGGAAAGCTCTTCGTTACGTTTGGTGAGTTGTGCTTGCAAATTGGTTAGGGATTGGTGAGCAGTGGTAACTTCTTCCTTGAGTCTGGTAGCTGCTTGCTGAGCCTGTTGTAAAGCCTGCTGATCAGCTTGTTGGCCTTTCAACTCTTTCCACTTGCCTACGAAGAGGTATACAAACAGGTAGTTGATCACTGCGATCAACAGGCTAAAAAGTTGGCTTATGAAAATATCCTGAGTAGATTTACTAAAGTCCCAGGCATCAAAAAAAAGAGTAGTAATGAAGTAACCGGCAAAAGCAAAGAGTACCGGAAATGCCTGATGGACAAGTTTACTGTTGGCTGCAGTGGTAAGAATTGTCAAGTGAATAGCTACGGAGAGAAACCATGCTGCCCCTTTTCTTTGCCAGCCGATGATCGTATCCGGTAATTGGTTAATTAACAGTGCCTGGCTTTCATACACCAGATAAGCATACATGGCAAACATGCCAATCATGATGGGAGGCAGGGTAAACAGACTCTCGGCAATCTTTTCAAAAAACTGATGTATTCTTCTTTCCATTGGGTTTGGGAGTTTACCTCGGACTTGATCCGGGGTCTTAGGGTTTAGAATAAAAAATCAGAGATAAGCTGTAGTAGGTTCATGCAGGTGAAAACTACCGTTTTTGCGTTCGTAGTAAATCGTTTCAAACAGGTCTAGCTCTTTGACTCTTTGTAGCAGGTGTTGGTATTTCCTTCTTCCTTCGGCGATAAACTGGCTGTTGCTAAACTTTTGGACAAAGAATAGCCGTTTGGCTTTTTTGCTTACCCCAATCAGGCATACCTGCTTGGCATCAATACTATCAGCATAAAAAGCCATCTGCCGGTCGTAATGATACTCCTGACAACTTTGAATAAATGCGGCAAGGCTGGTAGTAGAAGTCGTCTTAAAATCTATCACTGATGGGTTATCTGTCTCAGTGTTAACAATCAAATCAAGTTTACACTTACACAAAATACCGCTGGTTGGCTCCTGCCAGAGAATGACTTTTTCCTTCTCTGAATCTTGAAGCAATCCTTTGCAGAATTGGTTACTGATGACAGTGCGGTACATGCGATAAAGCATTTTGATGTCTAAATCAATGCAGCTTTCAGTTCGGAATTTCTCCGGCTCTAAAAGCAGTTCGTGAAAAGCCCCTCCCAAACGAAAAGCTGCTTCCGGCTTCTGGTAAGGTGTATTGCTTAGGATATGCTCAGCAATACTTAAATCGCTGTTGCTGATCCGCTGTAGTTGGTAGTAAGACATGACAATGAACAATGTAGAATGCCGCCGTGGAGCGGAACAATGAGCTATGATGAAAGAGGAAGCCGGAAACGGAAAACTGTCTCCGCTCTTCTGTCTCCCTTTTCCATCCTTACTGCTACCGATAAACCGTTTGTTGCTTCTGGAAGATGGACAGTCCGGCAATATCACGTTTTCCCTCGCGGATAGCCTGTCTGACTTTCTGCTCGTCAAGCATAAGGTAGTGGCGGGGCACTTGGGAAAGGTCTTTGACCTCAAACGTCCAGACTTTTCTCACTCCATCGATACTATGCTGGGCTACTGCAATCTGTCGCTTGAACTGGCTTTCCTGGCGTACCTGTTCAGCGTTACCGCCTTCTTCTTTCGAACGTTGCTGTTCTTCCCGGGCAATTTTGTCCAGCATCGCTTGTTGCTCAGCTGCGATCCGGGCGTTGAACTGTTGAATCAGATTATCGGCTTTCTGGATGGCTTCTTCAATAGGAGTAATCAATTCTTTTTCCCTGGCGATCCAGTTTTTGATTTCATCCTGCATGGGAGTGGTAATGGCATTACGTGCTGCACCTACCTGTTTGATCAACTGCTTACCTTCTTTAATGGCAGCGGCGACTATGGCCTTGTCACCTTCGTCATTAACGACTTCTACCATCTTCATCACCCGGACAAGGTTATTGATTTTCTTATTGGTTTCAGTCTGAAATTTGATAATCGCAGAGGATTTGATTTGGGTATGCTTGGCTAACATGATGTGGTTTGGTTTGATCGTGAAATGAAAATGAATGGTAGGAAGGGATTTGTCTTTCCCTCCCTTTTAAATTGAGATGATGAATTATCCTAAAGGATATTCGCCTTCAAAGATTTTGTCCAGTTCACAGGAGACTTCTCCTAAAGCTTCCTCAATCTCTGCGGACAAAGGTTTGGGAGGACTGACCACTACGGTATATTCAGTATTCAAGCCTTCCCCTTTCTTTTCTACGGTCAGGTCATAACCGGAAGGATGGCCGTATTCCTCGCTTTCCACATAGCTTTTCAAAGCTTTCAAGACAGACTTTTGTGTGATCTCTAGGACCTGTAGCTTTTCTTTCTGGTAGTTGTACACCAGACTGGCAATGAAATATTTTTGGCGTTCCATCTCACCGTCTTTCTTCAACTTAGCATTACGGTTGATCATTTCCTCTACGGAGAATTCACCGTCTACTTCCCGTCTGCGGTAGGGCTTGGTAGTTTCTGTACCGTCCTCCCGTTCCATCGTGCCGTAAAAGATAAAACCTGATACCGGGCCTCCTACAAAGCGGAAACGGTTCTTCCCGTATTCCATCTTCATAAACTGGTTACGTTTTTCGGGTATCTCATGCCCTCTGTCAAAAAAGTTGGGCGTTGCTAATACAGCAGCATTGTCGTTACCTGCTTCGTTGCTAACCTCTGAAATGTCTTTTACTTTTGCCATGATCTTTTAAAATTTTGTGTTAGAAAATAAGGTTAATTCATACCTCAACCCGGGGTGCACCTTGCTGATTGATTATACTTCAATATACAACTATTATGCGTATAAAACCAATATTCAATAGCAAATACAATATGAATAAATCAAGTAAATTAGCCTCTACAAGCTGATTTTATGGTATTATATGTAGATAATTTCGGAGTAATTATCAAAAAGCATGAAATAAATACGTATTTTATGACAAGTTGGTATGGAAAATGCACCGTAGTTAACCTCTCCCCCACAAAAAATCAGGAATTGGCAAGAGGACCGGACACCGCTGCCAGCCTTCCCCCACATGGGACAGATAAGCAGCCGGGTTTCTCTGTCAAGGACAGGCGAGGAACGAGGCTGATTCATTTTGCCTTGACAGAGAAAATTAGAGGCTGCTTAACTTACAAAGGATGGAAGGTGGACGGTCCGGGGCGTAAGATGGCGCGAAGGGCGTTTTGCTACCTAAAAAATCGATTATTACAAAACGCTCTTGATCATTTGTTTTGAGTGTTTTCCAGTCGTTGGATGAGTTCCTGGTTCTGGGCTTCCAGCATGGCTATTTTTTGCTCCAGGTGTTTGATACGGAGGTTTTGGACATCAGAAGCTTGGGAAAATAAGTTCATTTCTTCTTCAAACATGGGCACGTCATCTTTGAAGTAGTAGTTGACGTTGACCTGGGGATAGAGTTGAATGATTTCTGAGAGCGTTTCAAAGCTGGGTTTGGCCTGGCCTTTTTCTATCTTGTAGTATTTATCAGGACGGCTTAAACCTAAGCGTTTGCTTACCTGATAGGCATTGGTGCCTAGGGCTTTGAACACCGCATTAAACTTCTCATGAACACTTTTTTGATCTTCCGACATAGTATTACGTATTGTTTTCCGCTAATTACGAACTTTACAGTAAGCTTTCATACTATTTGTTTTTAATTGTTGGAAGATATAACACGGTATACGAAATAAAAAAGAAAAACTGAATATCCTTCCCCTTCTTTATTGGGATCAGTTTTCCCGAGTTGTGTGGGATAGACACAGCTTTCAAAGTGGCAGGCAAAACACAATGCAAACAGTAGAGCATTGCGCTGGCCATGGAGCTTCTTGGAATGGCAGGACTGCGGAGGCTGGTGGGTTAGCTTTGTACTGCGTTTTAAAGAAGCGGAATGAGTGGCAAAGGGCTAGCCTGGTTTGGGTTGTGGTGGGCGACCAAGAGAGGTCACTGCAGCGATAAATGTGCAGGCATGATTTCTCTTGGGCGAGGGGCTAATTAACACATTCTAACCCATACAGCTCCTCCGCTAAAAGGGTGGGTGGGATTAGTAGTTAAGTTTGTTTCAATTTTGAAGAGATCGTTTTTATAGTGAGCAGGTACCTCTTAAAAAACTTAGGTACCTGCAAACTCTGGTTTTCACAAGTCATACAATTGAGGATGAAAACCCATTGGAAAGTCATCGGGGTCTGCGAGCCTCTGGATAGTTTCATGTTGGCTTGCATCATTCTCAGACACTTCTGTGATAGCTTGGCCGCAATCCGGGCAGTAATTCCAGTCAGCTTGCGTGTTTCGTTGGCATTGTGTGCAGTTCATAGCGTAAAAGTTTTAAGTGAAAAATTAATGATGACCGCAACCAGGGTTTTGGGACATTAGTGCAAATATGGGTATGAGGAGAAGCTAAATAGCAAAGCGGTTTACGGTGCCTGGATTTGCACTATTGGCTCCAACCAACCCTAACTTTGTTACCATTCATTTTGAGCTTGTGCGTTTGGAGTGTGTTTGGCAAGTGAGTTTTAAAGCGTTTTCACCTTTCAATTTTTTTTACGTCTTCATTAAAAGATTGGTCTCCACGGTGGGTGGGTTATCAAATAAAAGGAATGCTCTAAAGCACCCCTTCATCAGCAAATGAATAATAACTTGGGTCAGGTGTAATAATAATATGATCCAGTACTGGTAAATCCAGAAAGCTTCCTGCTTCTTTGAGTTTGCGTGTAAGCTGCAAATCCGCCTGGCTGGGCGTCAGATTCCCGCTCGGATGATTATGAGCATTATGTAAAGCTTTACATAAGGCTCATTATGTAGAGTAGTCGCTTATGTAAAGTGATACCAAACAATAGTGGATTGGTTGCCTACTAGCCACCTTTGT
>NZ_JBBPHP010000068.1:0-21502 GCF_038039535.1 Catalinimonas locisalis
GTGTAGGCAAAACCAGTATAACACTGAAATAAAAATAGATGGGCTATTTTTTGAAGCCTCCAACTCGCAAACTTATGATTTTTGATAAGATCTATAGTCCTCCAAGTCAAGATTTGTGAAAATTTGGGGAGCCTTATTTTTGTGTTAACCACACTACAAAAAGCATGCTCCCCTTTAGCCTCAGAGAAACTGATGCCAATAGCATAAATAACGAAAGGAAAACGCAGAAAAGCAGACTGATAAGAGATAGAATGAATGTTTTATATTTGCTTCACTTAGGTTACAGTCGTCAGCAGGCCGCTGATATAGTAGGCTGCCATGCCAATACGGTGACCAATTACATAAAGATGTACAATAGTGGCGGTCTGGATGAAGTCAGGCGGTTGAATTATTCCTATAGCCGGCATGCACTGCATCCTGTCTATAAGCAAGTGGATGAAGCGCTGCATGCCTGTAAATGCGCTACAGTCAGCGAGGCTAGCGAAGTTTTGCGTTCAGGTTTTGGTTACAATCGGAGCAAAGAAGCCGTACGGCACCTGTTGCACCAACTTGGTTATAAGCATAGGAAAACAGGCACTTTTCCGGGTAAAATTGATAATTTTGATGCTTGGCAAGCCAGGCAGCAAGATTATATTGGCAAACTCAGGGCCCTGGGCGTACAAGCTAACGCCAGAGCGCTTGATCTGGTCTTTGGAGATGCAGCCCATTTTGTTTATGGCAAGTTCAGTAGTTTCCGCTGGAGCAAGTATCCCATCTACCAGCCTAGTGGGCATGGTCGCTACAGGATCAATGTTTACGGAGCTTATGACCTAAGGACTAATCAGGTACACACCATGTACAATGAGGGCTATATTGATGCTGAGTTTATGGTAAGCTACTTGGAGTGGCTACGTGCTGAATGCTATCCAATCCAGGAACGGCCACTACACATTGTCTTAGACAATGCCCGATACCAACATTGCAGCTATGTCAAACAATGTGCCCATAGGCTCAATGTGGTACTAGAGTTTTTACCAGCCTACTCGCCAAACCTCAATATTACTGTAAGACTATGGAAGTACCTCAAAGCAATATTGGGTAAACAATAACATTGCACTAGGGAGTCCTTTGAGAAAAAAGTCGTGGAAGTGCTTGATGCAATCAATGATGATAGGCACCAGGAAAAACTATGGACACTGATGACATTGAATTTCCAGCGGTACGAAAAATCACAAATCTTAACTTGTTGAACTATAAACTGGACATAGATGGTGGTTTTAGTAAAGGATTGGATGCACATAATGATTGATGAAAATGAAGGTAGAGATTAAGACAGACAAACGGGATGATTTAAGTCAGTCCTGGCATTGATCTTAATCAGTAGGGTACTTCTCAAATTGCTACAGACTATTGATGAGAGATATCCTCAGAACGCTCAAGCTATACTCAGTATGGCAGGTCTTCATGCAGCCCCTTCAAGAGGCAAGAGCTCATTAAACTTAGGTGCTCAATAAACAGTAGATGATAAGGCTTTAAGAAATACGCAAACAAGTTCAGGCTGCATGAACAACTTCTTTATGACAACTCACCTAAATTTTAGGTGCAATTTAATGCACTTTATGCTGTTATTTATTGTAAATCCAGTAAATTTACTGAAAAAAGAGCAGTATAATGCACTTAGTTCAGGATATTAAGAAGAGAAGAGAGGTTCTTCAGGTTTCGCAGGAAGATCTGGCAGCGCTATCAGGGGTTGGACTCCGGACCCTCAAGCAATTTGAAAGAGGTAAAGGTAATCCAACACTTAAAACCCTGGTGAAACTGGCAGATGTATTGGGAATGGAAGTTTGCTTAAAGATCAAGAAAATGCCTGCTGATTCATGAGAAAGGCAAAGATTTTCTATAAAGGAGAAGAAGCGGGTATGCTTATTCAGCATGATAATGGCTCCTTTACCTATAAATACACCGACCTTTGGATGGCTGATCAAAAAAAGCCCTCTATCAGTCTTACTCTCCCAAAAACAGCGCAAGAACACCATGCTGAATATCTTTTTCCTTTCTTTTTCAATATGTTACCTGAGGGTACTAATAAAAAAATTGTTTGCAGACTAGAGCGGCTGGATAAAGAGGATTACTTTGGTTTACTTCTGACAACCGCCAAATATGACACCATAGGGGCCATTACTGTGCACAAAACTGAATAAGCTGAGATGAGTAACTTATCAGATCTTAAGATAACTCACTGCCCCGGTACCTTGGCAACTGGTTATACAACTTATAGTAAAACATGCTTAAACCGTTTGTTTCAAGGACGAAAAGTGCATCATATTTTACCTTATGATTCACCTGCCAGCAGTGAGGACAACCAATTACTCTTTGCAGAAAACCATAAGCGTATTTCCATTTCCGGAGTTCAGGAAAAATTCTCTGTATTACTGGAAAAAAATAAGCTTAGGTTGGTCAATGAAGGGGAACAGGGCCAATATATCCTAAAACCTATACCTTATCCTGTTAAAAATGCCGCGCAAATGCCCGCCAATGAACACCTTACCATGCAGATTGCCAGGCAGTTTTTTGGCATTGAAACCGCTGAGAATGCTTTGATTTTCTTCAGGAATGGAGAACCCGCTTACATCACCAAAAGATTTGATATCGTTGAGACTACAACAATAAATCAAAGTGATGTATCGCATCTTACCAAGTGGGCCAAGGAAGATTTTGCCTCATTAGCTGGGAGGACCCCACAAACTCATGGAGAGCATTACAAGTATCTGGGTAGCTATCTTGAGCTTTTTGAGCTAATGAGAAAGTATTTGCCTGCCTATAAATTAGAAGCTCCCAAACTCTTAAAGCTACTTATTTTTAACTATCTCTTTTCTAATGGAGATGCACATTTCAAAAACTTCTCTCTGCTAGAAACCTTTTTTGGAGATTATCGCCTGAGCCCAGCATATGATCTGTTGAATACCAGCATACATATCAATGATTCAGATTTTGCTTTGGACGAAGGACTTTTGCCAAAAAGTATGAACAGGGGAAAAGTGAGGGAGCAATTCGTTATACTCGCCTCAGAGGCTGGTATAGCGGAGAAACAGGTAGACAATGTTTTAAAAAGTATGCTTTCAAATACAGAGAAAGTAGAAGGATTGATCAGCACTTCTTTTCTTGATGAGCGATTTAAGCGCAACTATCTTCAGGCATACCAGACCAGATTGAAAAAAATGAAACGATAATGCTGAGCGTACTTAAATGCTTGCTATTTATTATGAAAGCACTTTAGTATCAATGACCTCCTATAACTGTTGCAATTCAATCTTTAGATTCTCTCTGGCCTGCTGTTCGTAGTCATTCCGAAATTCGGCTGTTTTGAAAATTACCTCCATGGCTAGAAAGTGCTGAAGTGCCTTCTTTCTGCCTTTTTTGTATAGAAAATCCGGATACATAGAATACTCCTTTCTGATTTTCTTTGCATAGTCATGATACTTTTCCAGGCTCTCTCCCAAAATGGCAAGGTCAAAGTCCACCAGGTAGTTTGTATCGCTGTCATTATTATCCTGGTGATGTTTAGTTGCCAGTATTTGCTGCTGGCATTTGGCTGTTTTGCTGGTAGGGACTCCGAGGCTAGTAAGTCTGTTCTGAGCGACCTCAGCACTTTTTTCCTCATTATCCTTTCGTTTTGTGCTGTATATGATGTCGTGGTAGAATATGGAAAACAGGAGCGTATCCAGGTCAGCTAACTTGTCTTTGCACTCCATAGCCTTGCCAATCATGTATGCTAAATGTGCCAGGTTATGATAATGCCGCTTTTTGTCGGTATAGCTCTTTTCAATCTCTTCCCACAAGCTCTCAACAAGTTTGGTATTACTGCTGTATTTGGAGCTTAGCTCATGCCATATTATCCTTAGGTTGTCCATTTTTATAGTCTTGCTTTTTCTAACCATACAGGAAGATTGAGGTCTACAAACTTACAAAAAGTAACCTCAGCAAGGATCAGCAATTTCAGGCAATGAGATTTTAAACACAGTGAACCTTTAAAACAAGAGGAAAAAGAAGCTTTTGGAGTCTTCCGCTGACATTCTTATCTGCTTATTGCTGGAACTTGCCTTGGCTTGCTACTCCTTGCTTGCCAGATATTGCTGAATTTTGGAGATCGGAAAAGTAGTTATTCCTCAGCTAAGATTTATCTCATACCGGGTACTTCTCCCCCCTCCTGATGGTATGAATATTCCTCTTTCTACCAAGTCCTGCATATCCCTGGTTGCTGTTGCTTTGGAGGTCTGGGCAATAGAGACATACTTCCTGGCATTCATCCCTCCTTCAAAACCTTTTGGCCCTTCTTCCAGCATCCTGCTAATTACCTTCAGCTGACGCTCATTCAACTGGCTTTTATAGCGATCAAAGAACTTGCTTTTCTTCAGTGTGAAACCTATCAACCTTTCAGCATCTTCCTGAGCATCAATAGTTACCTGTACAAAATAGCTAAGCCAGGGAGTAACTTCTATTGATCTTTGTGCTGTCTGAAGGGCTTCATAGTAGGCTTTCTTATTTGATTCTATGGTCCTGGATAGACTAAGCAATACAGGTCTTTTTATGCCTTGAGATAAAACTTTTTCAGAAATGGCTCTGCCAATGCGCCCATTACCATCTTCAAAAGGGTGGATACTTTCAAAATAAAGGTGGGCTAAGGCTGAACGTATGACTGGTTTTTTTATCTCATCCTCTCCTCCCGGACCAGTTTCATTGAACCACTGAATAAAACGAGTCATTTCCCCTGGTACCCGTGAAGAAGGAGGAGCTTCAAAATGTACTCTTTCTTTACCCATAGCACCTGATACCACTTGCATAGGCTCTTCATGAGTCCGCCACTGGCCAGCATTAATTACGGTATTTCCTTTCATAAGCATCTGGTGCCAGCTATATAGCTTTTCTTCTGTGAGCTTGTCAGCATAACTATTGCGGACATCCAACATAAGCTCAGCTGCTCCTTCTGCTCTCTGATCATGCACCTTTTCTAGCTTCTGTAGCAGTCCCAGGTTGTTTTTGATAGAAGACATCACATCCTGGCGACTCAGATACTCTCCTTCAATTTCAGAGGTCTTCACCGCTTCAGACACCATGATATCAATGATGGCTTCTGTCTGCATCTCCTTTGGTAAGCCTTCCAGGAGCCCACTTACTCTTCCTGTTTTCTGAGCAAAGTCAAACAGTAATTCTTCTACTTCTGCAAGGCTGTACTTGAATTCAGGCCATTCCGGATGTTGCCAATTATAGATCATGAGCCGAATATAAGGCTTATTTGGCTCAAAAATCAATTTATATTGAGTTGATTATTAGAGTTAATTGGCTCACAAATAAACTTCTTCTGAAAAAAAGAATTTTCTTTCAGCAAGGATCGGCAATTTGAGGCAATAAGAATAAAGCAGTATGAAACCCTCAAAGTATTTGAAAATTAGCGTTTTTGACCCTTCTACTGATCAACTATTGCTGAATATTGAAAAAATTGCCTTTTATTGCTACTCCTTGCTTGCTAAATATTGCTATCACATTTCTCTTAAAACCGGTGCTTATCCCTCAGATGTGTCCTACTCATACCTGAGCAGCTTCACCGGATTCACCCTGGCAGCTTTTCGTAAATGCTGACTGACGGTGAGTAAAGCGATGAGAATCAACAATAGCACGGGTAACCATCTATTTTAACAATTTTAATCAATACTGATCTGTGACTAATGCTGCACCAGAAACTTTCATTTCAGCCATCCAGTAGTTTCCAATAATTTTCCAGACATGGTCAATTTTTTCAAGATAACAAGCTTTGAATACCTTTTCACTCTCTCCACCATTGTCAGGTACTAGTAGTTCGGCAAAAGTAACCCATGCATATTGACCGTTAATCTTGAATTGATATTCGCTGGTATAGAGTTTTCTAACATCTTTTTCCTGCTTTCCAGCACTAAGCACACGCCGATAAGTCTCACATACCTGCTCGTATCCCCTGATATAGCCAGACCCAGGCTCCTGGTATGAGATTGCAAGATAAGGAGAGTTGGCAAAATAACTGATTGCTCTTTCGGCATCTTTATCCATACAGGCTCTGGTGTGCCCTTCAAGTATATCTTTAATTCTAGCCTGCTCGGCTAGTTGCTGTGACCACGCTTGAGCTGTGAAAAGCAACATGATGAAAATTAGAGAGGTTTTCATATTTAGTTTTTTTAGGTTGATAAACCAAACTTTAAAATCTACTCATATCTGAGCAGTTTGACCGGATTAAGCTTGGCAGCTTTCCGCAGATGCTGGCTAACAGTGAGAAAAGCTATTAAAATCATAAAGGCGGATGGTAATCCGAACATCCACCAGCTTATATTAATTTGGTAGGTAAACTGCTGAAGCCAGCTTTTCATAAAGTAGTTGATTATTGGGATTGCAATTACAAAGGCCAGGAGTAATTTTTTACCAACATCTCCAATTAACAAAAAGAGAATATGATAAGATGCAGCTCCCATAGCCTTTCTGATGCCAATCTCTTTGTTTCTACTTTTTATCATAAAAGCAGTCAATCCGAAAAGTCCCAAACAGGCTATTAAGATGGCCTGCAAAGTGAAAAATATAAAGATATTCCCAAATTGTATGTCTGATTCATATTGGCGATTGTAGAAATCATTTAGGAAGAACCCCTCATATACTTTATCAGGATATATATCATTGAATTCTTTTTCAACAGAAGCCTGCAATTGTGGCCATGTCGCCATGTTTACTTTGAGGTTGTAATACTTATAGATAGAAGCTTGTTGCCTACCATGAGCAAGATAAAGACCGATACCTCTCTTACCAGGCCCCAAATCGTCTTCTTCTTTACGTAGATTCGGAGCTAATAAATTAATCTCCTCTATTACACCTATAATTTTTACTTCTTTTGGAGTATGATGAATACTACTGGCAGCATAGATTTTTTGATTAACCGCAGTCATTGAGGATTCAAATCCTAATCTCTTTATACCCCTTTTGCTTAAAACAATGGCTGAAGTATCAGCAGGCATGTCTGCGCTGAAAAACCTTCCTGCCAGAAGTTTAATATCATAAAAGTCTAAATAATCTGCATCTACCGCTCCTCCATCAAGACCAACTAACTCATTCTCTGTAGGCGTATACTTCTTGTAAGCGACGAGCTGCCCCAGATTATTGATATCACCAGGAAGAGACTCAGAAGCAGTAAATCGACTAATCCCTGATAAAGAGAGCATCTTTTCTCTTGCAATTTGATGGGTACGATGCAGATAAGTTTCATCTTTCTCAACCGGTAACTTTATGACAAATGTCTCCTCCATATCTAAGCCTAAATCCATCAAGCGTAAATAGCTGACCTGATGATAAATGATAAAAGTCCCCGTAATCAAAGCAACAGAACAGCTAAACTGAAACATAACCAAAGCCTTACGCACATACTGCCGATTTGATGCACGCGAAAGCTGCCCTTTCAACACCTTTACCGGATTAAATGAAGCAAGGATTAAAGCAGGATATATACCGGATAAAAAACTTCCAAATAGAAAAACAAGCGCTAAAATGATCCAGAATTTAGGATATGACCATAGGGTTGAGCCATCTACCCACCCTGTAATTTTGTAGAAGTAGGAATAGGAGAGAATAACCAATACACAAGTCAATAAAAATGCTAGAGCGTTTGTCATAAGGGATTCTATCAAGAATTGCCTGATCAACTGATGGCGCTGAGCACCTGAAACTTTACGTACCCCTACTTCAATATTTCTGTTGATTGCCTTAGCGGTTGCAAGGTTGACATAGTTGATCCACGCCAATGTAAGAATCAATATGCCGACCAGTGCCAATGCATACAATTTATCTTTTCTTTGCGTTGCATCAGTTTCGTAGTAATAGTGCTGCGTATAATGTATCTCATCTAGTGGGTCAACCACAAATCCCCCCCACCAACCTTGAACCGGGTTTATATGGTCATGGTAATCATCAAAAACCATGTTGATTTTATCTTCAAACTCCTGGGGTTCAGTATCTGCTCTTAAAAGCACAAAAAGATAGGCAAGGTTAAGTACTGAAGTTGCTTCCTTATTTCCTATTTGCACATAAGGAATCAGGAAATCAAATTTGATATGTGTGTTTAATGGAGGATCGACCAAAACGCCTTCAATGAGGTACTCCTCTTCATAGTTCAGCTTCACCACTTCTCCTATCGGGTCTTTATTGCCAAATCTCTTTTGAGCAGCAGATTCCGTAATTACTATAGTATTTTTGTCTCTTAATACCTTTTCTTTGTCTCCAATAAGGAGTTTATAATCAAATACATCAAATAATGTGGAATCCGCATAATAAATCTTTTTCTCCTTTACGTGTGTAAGTTGGCCATTGGCTTCTTGATGACTCAAAATAGCATCTCCTAATGGCTTGAGTCTCACATACTCTTTAATTTGAGGAAAATCTTTCTGAAGATTTGCCACCACTGGGCTATTCTGGGCTACATTAAATCCTCCCTCCTCCCAATTGTAATCAAATCCAATACGGACGATCTGATCGTGCTTTTGATGATAGCTATCATAGCTTAGTTCCAGTATAACATATTGCAGCACCAGCAGGCAGGCTGCCAGCCCCAAAGCTAATCCTAAGACATTGATCAGGCTAAAAGTGCGGTTTTTCAGGATATTCCGCCAGGCTGTGATGAGGTAGTTTCTGAACATGGCAGTTTGGCTTGTTGATATACTGAAGCTAGTTCTATTTTCTTTTCACTACAATTCTTTTGCAGTGAAGTGCAGTGATTTTGCAGGGAGAGACAACTATTATCTCCAGTACAGGTTGTTCTATTGGAGAAAGCAACCCACTGACTGTATTCCGTTTTCAGTCAGAGAGTTGCTTGTCCAACATTCTATTGATTTTATTGGGCTACCGGATCACCATTGAAAGTTTTGCTGACAATCCACCAGCGGCCATTTATTTTGAGCAGATGGAAGTAATCCTCATAGTTACATCCTTGGTAGTTGTCCATCACTAACTCTACAGAAGCAGCCTTACCATTCACCCGAAGAGATGTAATGACACAAGAAGTTGACTTATCGGTGTGTCAGGAGCTGGCGTTGAAGCTATATGATCAATGAGGACCTGGCTAGTAGTTTCATAAAGTGCCTCGGCGAGTCCATTCCATCCAAAAAAATGCGGACTGAGGGTGAAATGCTTCTCTTAGAGAATCAGCATTATGATTCTTAATGCCATCAATGTAGAGGTTGATGACTTCCTGAATAGCCTGCAATTCAGGACAACGATCCGCTTGGTGGGTGGATAGTGGTTGTTGAAGGGTTTGATTTTCCATGATAATTGACTTTTAGGGTGAAAAATTGAGTATTATGGTGTAAAAGAGAAAAGAGATTGGTTTTGAACTATATATTTCCCTTTTCAAAAGGACATATCTTTTTTATTCATACCTGAGCAGCTTCACCGGGTTAAGCCTGGCAGCTTTTCGTAAATGCTGACTGACGGTGAGTAAAGCGATGAGAATCAACAATAGCACGGGCATAACGAACATCCACCAGCTCAAGGGTATTTTATAGACAAACTCTTCCAACCAGCTTTTCATAAAGTAGTTGATCAATGGTATACCGATAACTGAGGCAATCAGCAAAGCTTTCAGTAAGTCCTTAGCCAACAGCAGCCAGATATCCGCTATGGTTGCACCCAGGGCTTTACGGATGCCGATCTCTTTGCTGCGTTTTTGTACCTGGAAAGCGGCCAGTCCGAATAGCCCCAGGCAGGCGATGAAGATGGCTTGTAAGGCAAAGAACACGAAGATACTGAGGAATTGTATATCGGCCTGGTATTGACGGTTGTAATACTCATCCTGGAAGAAGTATTCATACAATTCATCATGGTACACCTCCTGGAAAGCTGCTTTGATCTGGGCTTCTGTCTGCTTCCAATTGCTCATGTCCACTTTTAAGCAGAAAAATTGTGGCACAAATGATGGGCTTAAGTAATCCTTTAGAGTAAGGATTAACCCTAAATCCCCCGATGATCCGGCTTCATGCTTCCTAAGGTTTGGCGCTACTAAATCAACTTCTTCAATCACACCAATAATCCATCCCTTGCTTTCCTCTATAGTGCTATTTTTGTATCTATATCCAGAATTCAATATCAAAGGCTCTCCTATAGCCTCTTCCAAACTACCAAATCCTAATCTGCTAACTACTTTTTCACTTACAATGAAAGCAGTTCTGTCTGCCAGGTTATTTGATTGGAAATCACGTCCTGCTTTCAACTTTATATTATAAAATTCTAAGAAGTTATAATCTACTCCGCCAAAAGTATCAAACTCATGAAGTTCTATTAGGTCATCTTTTTTATGAACTCTAATCCTGGAACCTTCTCCTTTAGGGTTTTTCTTTCCCGGAATATTGGATGAAGAAGTCACCTGGTGCACCCCTTTGATATTTTGTACCCTTTGTTTAAAAACATCATAAGAACCCTCTGATGCGGTATTATGGATAGGAACACGTATCACAAATGTCTGCTCCTGCTCAAATCCAAGCTCCTGATGTTGCAAAAAACTAATCTGACTATAAATAATTAAAGTACCAATAATCAAGGTAACAGAAGCCGCAAACTGTACTATTGTCAAAATATTACGGATATTCCTTCCTCCTGTTGAACTTTTGTATCCTCCTTTTAATGCTTTGACTGGCCGGTAAGCAGTAATAATAAAGGCAGGATATAATCCTGATAGCAAACTACCAAGTAAAAATGAAATAATTAGGGTAATCCAGAATGAAGGAAGATACCAAAGCTGTGAGGCATCTGTCCAACCGGTAATTTGACTGTAATAAGATTGTGATAAAGTTGTAATTATTATCGCCAACAGGAAAGATACTATGTTTAACATGATTGCTTCAGTCATAAACTGTACAATCAGTTGAATACGAGTAGCCCCTGTTGCTTTTCGTATGCCTACCTCTTTACTCCGTTCAATAGACCGAACTGTAGCCAGATTAATATAGTTGATCCAGGCCATAAAGAGGATGAGAATACCCACCAAAGCCAATGCATAAAGCTTACCCGGGTTTTGACGAGGAGCAACATCTTTTTTTAAGTCGGTAGTTGTCTGGATTTCTCTTAAAGGTTGTAAAAAGAAATTTCCAGACCATTCACCAAAACTTCTGCCTAAGTAGGCAAAATAACTTTTAAGCTTAGAATTTAGCTTCTTTATGAAATCATGAGGCTCCACACCATTATGCAAAAGTAGGTAGGTATAAGTGTCATCAAAAAGCATATCATTGTCTAAAGGCAGCATCTCATTGTCCAAAGGCAAGTAAAAACGAGGTTTTAAGGATGAAAATGAAAGCAGGTAGTCAAAATGTATATGAGAATTTTTTGGCACATCCTCAAATACCCCTTCAATTACAAATGATTCTACTCTATTCAAGATCAGGGTTTTCCCCACAGGATCTTGATCTCCGAACCATTTTGTTGCAGTAGATTCACTGATGAGCATTCTGTTTTGTTCACGCAATACTTTATCCGGGTTGCCTTGAGATAACTTAAAGTCAAACACCTCGAATAAAGTAGAGTCAGCATAGAAAACACCTTTTACATTTTGATGTACAGGTTCTCCTTTTTCGGATTCATGAGTCAAAAGTACTTCCCAAATATCCACCAGTCTAACCATGTTTTCCACTTCAGGAAAATCCTGTTTGATTTGGATATAGCCTGGTCCGGTTACCAGCCATTTAGTCCAGGTATTCTCTCTAAAAACGTTTATGCCAACCCTGTAAATTCTATCTTTCTTTGTATGAAATGAGTCATAGGTAAGTTCAAAGCCTACATATTGGAGGACCAGCATGCAGGCAGCCATCCCAAAGGCGAGCCCTAAAACATTGATAATAGTAAAAGTGCGGTTTTTCAGAATGTTCCGCCAGGCTGTGATGAGGTAGTTTCTGAACATGGCAGTTTGGCTTGTAGATATACTGAAGCTAGCTCTATTTTCTTTTCACTACAATTCTTTTGCAGTGAAGTGCAGTTATTTTGCAGTATATAGCTTAATACGATGTAAAATGGGGCATTTTCCGCACAGCAGCACATAGTAAGAGCATAAGCTCAACAATGAATACAAATCTCTAGAAATTTTGAAAAAGAATTTTCACAATAGTATTGTAAGATCCAACCAGGGAGACACTTAGGAATTATGAAATTTGGTAAACATTGTAGGATACTTTGTATTGATCTTCATAATATTCACCAACTCCTATTGCTAAAACCCGGTTTAGCCAATCGTACTCTTTTGATGAAGTTTCAAAAAAAGGCGCAGTTCGTAAATAGTATTTTCCTAAATTCTGCTTCTCGCCTTGCCTATGTTGTTTAACTTCTCCTGACTGTAAATAGATGTATCCTCGATAATTCACGTATATCAAATCCTCTTTTTCTGTTTTAAGTATGCATCTCACATCTAGAACATATGTTCCATCGGTACGATTTAATGACCAATCACCACCTCCAGAAAGAAGCTCTCCAGTCATCTGAGGTCCTTGAAAACTCCCTCTTTTTGCATAATAGATACGGCGAGTTCCACCAGGAGTAGCTCCGATGATTTGGGGAGGCTCTAATTCCGCTTCCATTTCAAATAAGAGTGGATCCTACAGATAACATTTTTCTCCCTGATTGATACATATCTTTCATATTTTGATTTGTTTAGTCTAGTCGCTATCGTAGAATTAAGTACAAGGACTCTAAAAGATTAAAGACTTGCATACATGAACTTTATCCACTAAAAGCAATTATTATATTTCTTTCATCTTTTCTGCTATGTATTCTCCAATCATAATACATGTTGCATTGGTATTTGCATTTGTTAGTTTTGGCATGATTGAAGCATCTGCTACACGTAAACCTTCTACTCCATGTACTTTTAAATCCTTGTTTACTACTGCCATAGGATCTATACCCATTTTACATGTACCTACTGGATGGTACATGGTACTGGCGGTTTTACAAATTTGCTCTTTAATCTCCTGATCAGATTTATTTTGAAAAGGATTATTTTGTTCTTCACTCTGTTGCTTAAGAAATACCTTGGTTTGAGCGATTTCCTGAGTGAGCTTTATTCCTTCCACTAAAACCTGTAAGTCTTCCTCTTGCTTTAGATAATTTGCCTGGATGATGGGAGGAATAAAAGGGTCATTGGATTGGAGGGTAATACTTCCTCTACTTTTTGGAGTTGCCAGAATAGGAAGAAATATCAGAGAAGAACCTACAGATTCATTGATGATGTGATAGAACATGAACTGTAGATCAGGTGCTTCGCTAACAGATGCATGTTTGGTGTGCGTGAACAAGCCCGCACATTGAGGAAAAGCAAGCGGCGGCTGTCTTACTGGGGAATTATAAATAACCGCACTTGTAACATGATCCTGCAAGTTCTTGCCAACGCCCGGTAAGTCAGCTACCACTTTTATATTATGTGACCGAAGATGATCGGCAGCACCTATGCCCGAATGCATTAGTATCTTAGGAGATTCTACAGCACCGGCACTTACTATTACTTCTCTTTGGCAGTAAGCCAGATGAAGAGTGTCATTTTGCCAATACTCTACGCCCACTACTTTGTTACCTGAAAACAAAAGCTTTTTAACATGTGACCAGGGTTGTGCTGAAAGGTTGGGGCGTGAAAGGATAGGAGTCAAATAGGCAGTTGCTGCACTTTGCCGGGTATTTCCCTGCATGGTAAATTGGTAAATAGCAGCGCCATTTTCCTGTTGAGCCCCATTGAAATCCCAATCTGGACCATGATAGCCTAATTCCATAGCTGCTTCTACAAATATGAAACAAGCTCCTTCTGAGCATGATTTACCAGAAACGTACAAAGGCCCTTCTGATCCATGATAAGCTGAGGATCCATTTTGATTATTTTCAGATTTGATAAAATATGGCAGAACTTCATTATAAGACCAACCTTCATTACCTATTGCAGCCCAATGGTTATAGTCTGACCGATGTCCTCTTGTATAAAGCATTGCATTAATAGAACTACTTCCACCAAATACTTTACCTCTGGGCCAAATGATCTTACGGCCATAGAGGAAAGGCTCTTCTTGTGTAGTATAGTTCCAGTCTACCTCACTCCCTCTAAGAGATCTCCATTGATCTGCCTGATGAATCTCAGGTTTCTTATCAGGCCCTCCTGCCTCTAAAAGTAGTACATTAACAGAGGGGTCTTCGCTAAGCTTATTAGCTATCACACAACCACTTGAACCAGCACCAATAATAATATAATCATATTGATTTTGAGATGTCTCCAAGAGGGCATCAGCATACAAAGGGGTAGTTAAACTAGCACCAATGACTGCTGTGGATTTTTTAAGAAACTCTCTCCTTGATGCGCTTACGGAAACCTTACTGGGGTCAATAGACATATCATTTAACCTTTTAATGGCTAGTAATTAGCTTTACTTTGCTGGCAAAATATTCTTATTCATATGGAAGAAATTGTTAGGATCGTACTTTCGCTTAATTTCGGACAACCGCTGATAATTATCACCGTATGCCTGTTGTACCCTCTCGTTTCCGTCATCTTCCATCAGCCAGTTAACCGCTGTGCCCTCAGTATAAGGTTCCAAATCTTTCCACAACTGACGCATTGCTTTAAAGTGTAAATCATTCTCAGCAGGGTCTTGCCAGGCAGCCAGGTTATCAAAATAGAACTGTTTTCTACGATAGGGGAAAGGAGTAGCATCAGGAGAAACCCTGGTCAGAGCTCCTTTCATGACGTTGAACATAGAATAATAATTGTCTGAGGTGAAATTTTCAAAGTGAGTGATTAGGGTGTCAATAAAACTGTCGCTTAGCTCAGTGGTATACCCCATCTTTCCATAATAATGTTGATGATGGGGAAAAGTAGTATCAAAGCTTTTCTGCAAGTCCACATATCTGATTGGAGCTATGGTATCGGCAATTGGAGTTTTAAAGTTTCGTAGGGGCTTAAGTACTTCTTCCCCTTCTTTCAACTCACCACACCAGCCTGCTGCCAGAATTACTACTTTGCCTACGTCCGGAAGGCTTCCCAGCACTGCTATTACGCACATTTCGTCAGGAGTTTCCATAGCAAATCGGGCATAAAACTTCATCACTTCTCTGGCCTCAGCCAACGGATAGATGAGCATACCTGCCAGCATTTGCCCTACTTCATTCATACGAAATTCAAAGCTGGTGACTACTCCAAAATTACCCCCTCCTCCCCGGATTGCCCAGAAGAGATCAGGATTTTCCTCAGGACTAGCTTTGACAAAGCTACCATCAGCCAGTACCAGATCAGCAGAGAGCAGATTATCTGCCGAAAGTCCGTATTTGTTCATCAGCCAACCCTGTCCTCCTCCCAGGGTAAGACCAGCAATACCGGTATGAGAAACCACACCAGCAGGCACTGCCATGCCAAAAGTCTGTGTCTCCTGGTCAAGCTCCCCCAATAATACGCCTGACTCAACCTTTACGGTCTTGTTTTTAGGATCTGGTAAGATTCCTTTCATGGGCGACATATCCAGTAGTAAGCCCTGATCGCAACTGCTTTTTCCTGCCATATGGTGACCTCCACTCTTAATTGCCAGTGTGAGCTGATGAGTTCTGGCAAAATTAACGGCTTGTATCACATCAGATACACCAGCGGCACGGATAATGAGTGCCGGATGCTTATCATACATGCCATTCCATAGAGAGCGTGACTGATCATATCCATCATCACCTTTTAAGAGCAAATTCCCTCTCAGCCTTTGTTTTAATTGCTCAAGGAGGGCTTGAGAGATAGGGTCATTTTTTTGGATTGTACTTGCTAGAGTAGACATAGCTTGGTTGGTTTAAGGTTGATTGTATATATTTTTGAAAAGAGCATATTAGCGCTATAATAAATTTAGGCACAAGTGGCCAAACGCTGTTATTCTACAGGTTACATCATTTGTTCAGGGGTTACATTTGTAAGATGTTACCTCAGTCTTTTGTAGCTCAATTTCCTTTCATCTAGTAATTGATTATTTCTGAAGCATCATTCTGAAGAAATAGAATTTATGGAGTAAGCATAAATTCTATTTCTTAAATAGTAGAAAACAAGCACTACAGATTTCCTCTATGTTGTCCTCCATCAACAGCTATACAAGCACCTGAAACCCAACTGGCCCTATCAGAGACTAGGAAAGTTACCAGATCAGCTACTTCCTCTGCTGTGCCCATACGTTTTGAGGGAATTGAGTTTAATACCTGATCATAAAAATTTCTATTCTCTTCCTTAATCATCGCCCAGAAGCCTCCCTCAAATTCGATAGCTCCGGGGGCAATGGTATTGACACGAATACCCTGGGGCGCCAATGTTATAGCCAGCGTTTTGGAATAACTGATCAGGGCAGCTTTAGCAGCTGCATAGGAAACCGTGAAATTTACCTCCATACCAGCAATAGAAGAAACGAATAGAATTGTACCGCTCCCATTTTCTGCCATCCAGGGAATTACCTGTTTGCTGGCCCGTACAGAGGCCATTAAATCAATGTTGATGCTGGCTTCCCAGTCTGGGAGCTCATCACTACCTGCAAAAGCAGAAACATTATTGATCAGAATGTCAATGCTGCCCAACTCTTGCCTAGCCTGTGTTATAAACGATTCCAGTGCCTGTGGTTGGCCCACGTCACAAACCTGTGCATAAACCAAGCCTCCCTTTGTACGTAGCTCTTTCTCGGTTTGCCGTAATGGACCTTCATTACGAGCACAGATAGCCACATTTACTCCTTCTGCAATAAGAGCAAAAGAGATAGCCCTTCCGATACCTTTGCTGCCACCGGTGATGACAGCATTTTTACCTTTCAGTTTTAGATCCATGGAAATTCATTTTTATCCTATTGACGGTAATACCTTCCTACATCTGGCTTGCGATATCGTGCTTCTGTGGCCCTTCCACTGCTTGCTGGAAAATGGCAGTGTCAGTATACTGCCGGTATTGATAGATTTTTCCATTTTTGATTCTCCATACATGTACAAAGGGTGACTTTAGAAGTTTTCCAGTAGCTCTGTAGATTCCACTATACTCTCCCAGGGCTATAACCACTTCTCCTTTATCAATAAGTTCTTCTGGTTTAACCTTAAAGCCTTCCCACTCACTACCCAGTCGCATGAATATGCTGTTGAGTACCTCATCATGACCATGATAAGTGCCACCATAGGGACCGCCTTCAGCTACTTGAAAGACAATGTTTTCAGTCATCATGTTAACTACTGTAGGAATATCGCCATGCCCAAATGCTTCATAGGCTTTGCGAATTAAAGCAAGGTTGTTGTCTGGAGTATCCATAGTTTATAGATTTAAGTGAATTGAAAAGCAATTGTATACTTACGGATAAGGCTTGTTCTTCCATGGTATTTGTTCCTAAACACATAGCTGGAAAAGATATAGGGAGAAATTCTTAGGTCACCCCCTGTAATAAATCTAAAATTCTTTTCACATAGCTTACTGTAAAAATCGGACAAAATATCTCCTACAGCCTTACTCTATATAGGATTCAATTAAAAAATTGATCTGTTTCTGAAATTCGTTGGGAGTTTTACCGGTTCTTACTTTGTAGTCATGGATCAAATGTGAAATGTCATAGTACCCGGTTTTAAAGGCAAGGTCCTGTAAACTAATAGAAGGTTCTATGTATAGCAGTTCAGCGACATACTGCCACTGCCATATTTTAGCATAAGCTTTTGGAGAAAGACCAACCTCAGTTGTAAACTTTCTGTTCAATGACCTTTCAGTTAAGCAAACCCTGCGGGCAAGCTCTCTTACCTTAATTAAGCCTTTATTTTTGATAATTATATTTACAGCATGGTATATTGGATCTTGCTGGAGTTTTATCCAGCAGGGCAGATGGTTGATAATGAACTTTGAGAGAGGTTTATCTTGAAATGAATTAATATTTTGTTCATTCTCAAGCACATTTAATACTCTCCAACTTCGTCCAAAAATATCGCAAAGCGCAATCCGCTTATCCGTAATATTTACCATTGGCTCTCTGAGTAAATGATATGCAACTACAGGATGCATTTTTAATCCATTTAACTCTCCATTGCCAATTTGTCTACTTATAAAAGGTTTTGTAGAAAGTAGACCTGAAGTATAAATATGGCTATTAATACTGTCTTGAATGTCGTTTTCAGGAAAGGATTGATGAAAATTCTCACCAGAAGTAAAATTTAAGGTAACAAAGCCAAGATTAGGAAAGCAAATATCAAAGTATTCCTCCAAATTAAATTTAACATTAAAGCAAGACAGGTTATAATGAACAAGAGCTTGGTTGAATTGATAAATTGTTAGACTAGGGTTTGGCTGAATAGACGTTTTCATGTTGCATTACTGTTTATAGCGAAGCTGTTTCTCATACTTTTTTTGAATCATAAAGAGCCCTACAAAATGTTGCAAGCTCAAGAGCAGCTCTTCAAGTTGATCAGCCAGGGGATGATGAAGTAACTGTGAAGTATAAAAAGAAAATAAAGTTCAGTAGATATAAATTATCTCATTTTTAATTTTACTTCAATTTTTTTGCAGTGAAGTGCAGTGATTTTGCAGGGAGTGGGAAATACAATGCTTTATTTGGTAAATATCATTGCCATTTGCTATAGCATATTGCCAGAAATTGCTCGAGATTGCCAGGATATTTATTAAACTCAGTATATTTTCAAGCTATGGAGATAAGTAAATTGTCATATCAGAATAAGTAAAAAATGAAATTTGATGAGCTAGATAAAAAAATGCGAGTTTATGAGACTAGTCATGACTTCTGTGTACTGCCAAATATCTACATGGTAGCCAGAATTGATGGTAGAGGTTTTACAAGCTTGACAAAGAAGAAGCACGACTTTCAGAGACCATTTGATGAAACCTTCAGGGACTATATGGTAGAAACAGTAAAGCACCTCATGAGCTGTGGTTTCAATATTATTTATGGATATACCGAAAGCGATGAAATTTCCCTCCTTTTTGATCTCAACGAGGATACTTTTTCTAGGAAGCTGAGAAAATTCAACTCTGTACTTGCAGGAGAGGCCAGTGCTAAATTTTCACTACTTCTAGGAGATTTAGCCTCCTTTGATTGTAGGATCTCTCAAATTCCTAGAAAAGAAGATGTGGCCGATTATTTTAGATGGCGCAACGAAGATGCTCATAGAAATGCATTAAATGCCCATTGTTACTGGATGCTAAGAGAGAAAGGTAAAAGTGAAACAAAGGCAACACGTGAAATAGAGGGTAAATCTGTGGCTTTTAAGAACGAACTCCTCTTTCAAAATGGTATCAACTTTAATGACCTGCCACTATGGCAAAAAAGAGGAGTGGGGGTGTATTGGGAGAACTATGAGAAAATGGGTTGGAATCCAATAAAGCAACAGGAAGAGCCAGCTATTAGAAGACAGTTGAAAGTAGACATGAACCTTCCTATGGGAGATGCTTACAATGAATTTATGATGGCTATTTTAAGTGCTGACAAATTGGGTAAATCTTGACTTGAAGAATTTTGTAGTTAGGTATGTCAGCAAGGATTAGCAATAAAGAGTCACTTCATTGAACTGTGTCAAAAGAGATAACTTAATACCTTTGACACATGACTAATTTTGATTTTAATGAATTTGAAAAAGAGGCTATTAAAAGCCTCAAAAATGGTCAAGGTTTACTCGGTAAAGAAGGCGTACTCACACCATTGCTGAAACGCTTTTTAGAAAAAGCGCTGAAAGTAGAACTTGATCATCACTTACATGAGGAAGAGCGTAGTGGTGGCAATCGCCGCAATGGTAGTTCTAAGAAGCAGATTAAAACAACCAGCGGGCCGGTTGATTTGAAGACTCCCCGCGATCGGAGTAGTAATTTTGAGCCTGAAACTATTGGTAAGCGAGAGGTATACCTCGGAGAAGACCTGGAAGAGAAGATTATTAAACTCTATGCCAGAGGGATTAGCTACGAAGACATTCGCGCACATCTGGCTGAGATATACGATTTGGAAGTGTCAGCGCGGCTGCCACTGCTGGAAAGCTGAGCCAGATTACGGATAAGATTATCCCTGAACTTGAAGCATGGCGTTCCAGGCCTCTGGAAGCTCTATATCCGATTGTTTACTTGGATGCCATTCATTTTAAGGTGAGAGAAAATGGCAGGGTAGTCAATAAAGCTATATACAATATTCTGGCTATTCGTACAGATGGGCATAAAGAACTGCTGGGGCTGTATCTTGGTGAAAACGAAGGTGCTAAGTTCTGGCTCAGCGTTTTAAGTGATCTCCAAGCCAGAGGTAGAGAAGATGTACTGATCTGCTGCCGCAGCGGCTGCTGTATTGATAATTATCGGGTTTTTCTGAGGCGATAGAAAGTATCTTTCCCAAAGCCAGAGTACAGCGACCGACGCCCGGTTATGTATTGTACATCAAATCCGTAATAGCCTCCGCTATGTGACTCATGAAGATAGCAAGCAGGTCCTCAAAGATCTGAAAGCTATATATCATGCGACATCTCTTGAGGTAGCGGAGAACAATTTGTTGGAACTAGAAAGTAGATGGAAAGCCAAGTACCCGATCTTAGTCCGATCTTGGCTCAATAACTGGGAAAGGCTAATTACTTACTTTGATTTTCCCAAAGTAATCCGGAAAGCCATTTATACCAATAATCCAATAGAGAGCTATCACCGCCAAGTTAGAAAACATACTAAGAATAAAGTGGACGCCACGCGGGAGTATTTCCCTCTGATCAGGCAGTCCTTAAACTGGTATACCTCCTTTCTCGGAATATTATGGCTAAGTGGAGTATGCCTGTACACAATTGGGCCCTAGTGATCCAGCAACTGGCCATTATTTATGAAGATCAGCTGGATAAGCATCTAAAAATCTGAAGGGAGGATGTGAATTTGGGGAAAACCCTAGCGGGTTTACCACGGGGTGGCCCCACGAAATTCACATCTTTGCAATAACAACGAACGTTAAAGAAAACTAAAAAAGCACAGTTCATTGTAGTCCTCCTTGCCGAAGTAAATGTTTAGCTGACCGCTCTCTCGCTCAACCTCTTCATCAATAAAATATCGAGTTGCAAGACGTTCCTGATATTCTGCCTTAGCGAGGTCAGATTTATCAAGCAGCTCGTATAGGATGGCGTTCTAGCAAACAAATCATCTCCAAAATCATATGTTAAAATGTACAGTTCAGAGTTTTCAATGTGGTTCTCAAAAAGTTCAGTTGCTCTTTTTGTCACCTGATCTACACGTTCTTCAGTTCCGTTTTCAAAGGGATCACCTAGTTCAAACCGCAAATGAAATTTCAAATTACGTTCGATGGTGTTAAAGTCAGTCAGGTCTATTTGACTGTCCTTCAAATAATCCAGATATGATTCTAGTTGCTTCCTCATGCTTTGTATAAAATAAAAATACCTCCTTTTAACAGTTTTGAAGGCACTTTTTCTACTTCAATTTTCATCTTAGGATGAGATTCATTTCAGCCAGTTCTTGTCCGATTTGGTGGATGCCATCTAATAT
>NZ_JBBPHP010000069.1:0-20113 GCF_038039535.1 Catalinimonas locisalis
AGATGAAGTAGAGAAGCTCATGAGCGGAGATGCTTCAGGGAGAGTTTCACGATAACAAAATGACTGATGAGGAATGATTGATGATCTATTAATCACTTCTCATCTTTTTATCACTTATTCATCAATAAACTTTATTCAATATAAAAAATGGCTAGATTTTCAAGAATTGAAGTGGCGCTTAAAATGAAAGAGACAGGCATCGTACCTGTTTTTTTTCACAAAGACCTGGAAATATGTAAGCAGGTAGTAAAAGCCTGTTATGAGGGAGGTGTTCGGGTATTTGAGTATACTAACCGAGGTGACTATGCGCATGAAATATTTTCTGAGCTTAATAAGTTTGCCGAAAAAGAAACACCTGAAATGATTATGGGAGTAGGCTCAATCAATGAACCGGGTACAGCTTCATTGTATATGCAATTAGGTGCTAATTTTATCGTTTCTCCAGTACTGAACCCTGAAATGGCTAAAGTTTGTAACCGACGCAAAGTATCATGGTCTCCAGGATGCGGTTCTCTTTCTGAGATATCCTACGCAGAAGAACTTGGTGCAGAAGTGGTGAAGATTTTTCCCGGTACTGAAGTAGGCGGACCTAGCTTCGTGAAAGGAGTTAAAGCACCTCATCCCTGGACAAGCATTATGCCAACCGGAGGTGTGTCACCCACACAGGAAAACCTTTCTGCTTGGTTTAATGCTGGTGTACACTGCGTAGGTATGGGTTCCAAACTAATTACAAAAGAAATCATTGCTGAAAAAGATTTTGCTGGATTAACTGAAAAGGTAAAAGAAGCTATAGATATTGTAAAAAGTTTGAGAAAGTAGGAAGATACAGCGAATTAACAACCTAAAAGGCGATGACAAAACTCAATCAGAATTTTAAACAAATTCTTCTTTCAATTATTATTCTCACCTTTTTCGCATCCTGTAATCGTATCGGAGGTGTGCGTACCTTAAAAATTGCGCACTCCAATGATGCCTCTCATCCGGTTCATCAGGGTATGCTTTATCTGGCTGAAAGAGTAGAAGAAAAATCCGGTGGCAAACTTCAGGTTAATGTTTACCCTAGTGCCCAGCTTGGACAGGAAAGAGAATGCATTGAACTACTTCAAATTGGCAGTCTGGCCATGACCAAATCATCTGCAGCAGTGATGGAAGGCTTCGCCCCTAATTACAAAGTGCTTTCTTTGCCATACATTTTCAGAGATAAAGAACATCAATTCAAAGTGTTGAATGGGGAAATTGGAAAAGAACTAATGGTAGAAGGTGAGCAATTCTGGCTGAGAGGGGTGACCTTTTATGATGCCGGAAGCAGAAGTTTTTATACCAAAGATGCACCTGTAGAAGAACCAGCCGACCTTGTGGGAAAAAAAATTCGGGTGATGCCTAGTAATACCGCTATCAATATGGTACAGGAATTAGGGGGCTCTCCTACCCCAATCTCCTATGGTGAATTGTATACAGCGCTCCAACAGGGTGTGGTGGATGCTGCTGAAAATAATCCTCCCAGCTTCTTTTTCTCTCGTCACTACGAAGTATGTAAATTCTACTCTTTAAACGAACATACCTCTATTCCCGACATACTGTTGATTAGCACGATTGTTTGGAATACGCTGAGCGAGCAGGAACAAAAGTGGTTGATGGAGGCTGCTGAAGAATCTGCAGTATATCAGCGGGAGCTTTGGGCTAAGTCTGAAAAAGAATCATTGGAAGCTGTAAAAGCAGCAGGCGTTACCATTACTTATCCTGACAAAACAAAGTTTGCTAAGCAGGTTGAACCTCTCTACGAGACCTACAAAGATCAGCCAGAAGTATACGACCTGATACAGAGAATCCAAGCTGTAGATTGATACAAGCGCAGTATTAAAGCTAGACTAACCAAACCTTATGAAATTTAAACACACGCTTGATAAGATACTGGAAACAGTACTGGTGATCATTATGGCCGTTATGGTTGTGAATGTACTATGGCAGGTTGGAAGCCGTTACATTCTGCAATCTCCCAGTTCCTTTACTGATGAGCTTGCACGTTACCTTTTGATCTGGCTAAGTATCTTAGGAGCAAGTTATGTAACCGGTAAAAGAATGCATCTCTCCATTGATCTTCTAGCTCAGAAAGTTAATGCTGAGAAAAGAAAATCATTAAATACACTGATTTACACCATAGTAGCAATTTTTGCATTCTTAGCTATGGTAGTGGGTGGTACTAATCTGGTTTACATTGTATCTTCTCTTGGACAGACCTCTCCTGCGTTGGAAATTCCTCTTTCTTATGTATATATCGTATTGCCTATTGGTGGGGTAATTATCATATTCTATAGCATACTCAACATATTACATCCCGTCAAAGAAGAAGATAGCTCCATTTCTGAGACAGTTTAAATATTATCTGATCGACAACCAACTGCTTTTATGTACCTACTAGAAATACTTATCCTGGTCCTAAGTTTTGTTATTTTATTAGGACTGGGAGTTCCTATAGCCTTTAGTATTGGTATTTCAGCGATGCTCACCATGATGGTAAGTATTTCTGCAATGCCTTCTTTTACTACAATAGCCCAGCGTATGGCCACCGGCTTGGATAGTTTTGCATTGCTGGCTATCCCTTTTTTCATTCTGGCTGGTCAACTTATGAATCGGGGAGGTATTGCTGCCAAACTCATTGACTTTGCTAAAGTGTTGGTTGGCAAACTTCCGGGAGGGCTAGCCTACGTAAATATTATTGCTTCCATGTTATTTGGAGCGATATCCGGTTCGGCAGTCGCCGCCGCTTCTGCGATTGGCGGTATCATGAATCCTCGTATGGTCAAGGAAGGCTACTCCAAACCTTTCAGTGCGGCAGTGAACATAACTTCTGCAACCACAGGAATGATCATTCCTCCCAGCAATATCCTGATCGTTTACTCTTTGGCAAGTGGTGGAGTATCTATAGCAGCACTTTTTGTAGCTGGTTACATACCTGGAATCATCGTAGGGCTTTCTCTGATGATTGTAGCCGGTGTATTTGCCTACCGCAAGGGGTATCCAGTAGGTGAAGGAGCAAGCCTGAAAGAAGCCCTCCTTAAGTTTCTTGATGCTATTCCCAGTCTTATCTTACTGGTTTTAGTAATCGGCGGAATTATCGCAGGGATATTTACAGCAACTGAAGCATCTGCAGTAGCGGTATTATACACCTTGGTTTTATCAATGGTTTTCTACCGTAAGGTGAAGTTGAAAGATCTTCCTGAAATTTTTTTACAAACTGTCAATACCACTTCAATCGTAATGATTTTGATTGGTACCTCAGTAGGAATGTCATGGGTAATGTCATACGAAAATCTTCCTCAAGGTGTAAGTAATGCACTTTTGTCTATTAGTGACAATCCTATTATTGTATTATTACTGATCAACCTGATTTTACTTTTTGTGGGAATATTTATGGATATGACACCTGCGGTTTTGATTTTTACTCCCATTTTTCTACCGGTGGTTACGGAACTGGGAATGGATCCAACTCACTTTGGAATCGTAATGGTGCTCAACCTATGTATTGGATTATGTACTCCTCCCGTGGGTTCTGTTTTGTTTGTGGGCTGTAGTGTAGCAAAAATAGGAATTGACAAGGTAATCCGACCATTGCTACCCCTATTTATCGCTATGGTGGTCGCGCTCATCATCGTTACTTATATCCCAGCATTGAGCTTATGGTTGCCATCATTATTTGGACTATAAAAAAGCTTAAATTTTAGTTGGTAAAAACCTACCTATAAATTAGAAAATACCGAGTAAATATTTTCAGGTTGTAAATGCCTCTTGTAAATCTAGGAGGCATTTATTATTTTGAGTAAATTTACTTAGAATATCTAGTATATAACTACAATTCAGACTTTTACAAATATACATCCGCTTATAAGCCATTTATAATCAAGTATTTAGGGGTAAATAAGTACTGAAGAGAAATGACTATTGCAATATATATTGATATTTTAATGCACCTACATGTAATATTTAAGCCATTTTCATAGGCAATAGGGTATAATTTATAGCACAATTTCTTTATTTACACTTTATTATTCTGTTTTTTCTTAATATTATTCATAAATTTATATGTAAGAATATTTTAAAATAATAATATTTTTTATAGATTTAGCCCAAGATTAAATTTCTAATACAAATTACCCTATGAAAGAGATTCGTCAGCTAGTAAGAATCGTTAGAAAAAAAGGCCAGAGAAGTATACAACTTGTCAATCAAAATTTTAGAAAAAACGAAACCTCTAAAGACAATTTACTCTATGAAGGCATTACCAATAACAAATTTCTAAATGATGAATCCGCCGCTCGTGAAGTTTTTGGCACTGACCCGGGAAACAGAAATTACCGAAACGCAAAAGGGAAATTAAAAAACAAACTCTTCAATCACCTCTATTTCCTTGATTACGACAAAGATAGCTATACAGCATACCAAAGAGCTGAATATGAGGCACTTCATAAACTCCATCAGTGCCATATAATGATCAAAGAGGGTGCAGCAAAAATCGCTATTCGTACCCTCCCTCATCTGATCAAGACAGCACAAACTTATGAGCTTACGTTAATCGTAATTGATGCACTCACTCTTTTACGCAACGAATTTGCGAAATCAGGCAAGCTCACTCCTTATAAAGAAACCGAAGAAGAGTTGCAGAAATACAAGAAGTTTCATGATGTAAAACAGCGTTGTGAGGATGCTTACTTTGAAGTGATGGTCCAAATCAATAAGTCAATCAGTGCGCAAAACAGAGTAGTGAGCCGTGTACCTAAGGTGATTGATATGATTAAAGGAGAAGCTAAGAAACACAATAGCAGTGGGCTGCATATCCTGGCTGCAAAGCTTGAAATCACCTATAATAATATTAAATGGAATTTTAAAGAAAACATTAAACTCTGCACTGAGCTTGAAAAAAAGTACCTTAATAAACCTAACACTGAAATAGAAGTTGACCTTAGCCAGAATGCAGTTATATTCTCCAAATTACAATCTTATTTGTATCTGACCGATATCAAAGCAGGTAAAGCCTATGCCTCACAAAAAATAGATAGAGTTAAACAGGGTAGTAAAATCTGGTTCAGGTTTAGTGAATACTACTTTCTTCTCTTAATGAAGGGTGAAAAGTTTAAAGAAGCCAGTGATCTTTTTAGAGAAGTAAGGACGAATAAAAACTATAACTCCCTTCCCGAAGCTGAAAAAAATCGCTGGCATATTTATCGTGCTTACCTTATCTTTTTCCATGATACTAAAATACTTCGCTGGGGATTTAACCTGGAAGAGTTTTTAGGAACCAAACCTTGCTATGAAAAAGAGTATAATGGTTACAATGTAGCCACTTTAGCGATTCAGTTTTTGTTCCTGATTCAGGAAGGCAATATCAGTGCTATCAATTCCTGTGTGGAAGAAATTGTAAAATATAAATCTGCTCATCTTGACAAACGCCACAACTACCGCAGTAGCATCTTCATCCGCTTACTTGAGATCGTGATTGATAAAGAATTTGATTATGAGCAGATACAGGAGAAAGGTGAAACTTACTACAAAAAGTTAGTCAAGACCCCTATCCCCAGCGATTTGACGCAAGATACTGAAATTGTTCCTTACGAAGTGCTTTGGAAATATATTCTGGATATCATTAAGACCAACAAAGCCTACATTCATTTCCGCTTCTATAATATGAGTGCTATGTAAATAAAGCACTTCTTTTTTATCATTTTCTTATCCTTTGCTTACCTTTTGTAGTAGCTTTACAACAATGGGTAATGAAAGCTTCTTTCTTCAGATTTTAATCTGGCGTATCAAACATATCAGCAATCGTAATTTTGTGTTGATATTAAGTATTATTGTAGGCTTTCTTTCAGGACTGGCAGCAGTTTTACTAAAAGAAAGTGTGCACACCATTCAGTACTTACTCACGTCTCACTTCAACTATGAATACGCCAACTATCTTTATCTTGCCTACCCGCTTGTAGGTATTTTGATCACCGTTTTATTAGCAAAGTATTTCTTTAGAGAGCCTTTTGGACATGGTATCACAGGAATTCTCTACGCTATATCCAGAAAGTCAAGTAATATCAGCCGTTCCAAAACCTATTCTAACCTTTTGGGTAGTGCCATCACTGTGGGTTTTGGTGGTTCGGTAGGTCTGGAGGCTCCCATTGTAGTTACAGGATCAGCGATTGGCTCCAATATTGGCAGGTTGGTTCATCTGCAAGCAAAAAAAAGAGCATTGTTGATCGGATGTGGAACAGCAGGCGCTATTTCAGCAATCTTTAATTCTCCTATCGCCGGTGTGATTTTCAGCATCGAAGTTATTTTAACTGATATCAGTATCAATGCTTTTATTCCATTGCTAATTTCCTCAGTTACTGGTTCTCTTACTTCCCTTTTACTCTTAGGGGATGAAATACTATTTTCCTTTAAGCTGGAAGATCCTTTTACGGCAATGGATACACCCTATTATTTTTGCCTGGGCATATTTTGTGGCCTGGTATCCTTATATTTTACCCGTATCACCTACAAGATAGAACATTTCCTCAGTAGCATTCGCAGCGAGTATAAGCGAGCAGTGTTGGGAGGACTGGCCTTAGGTTTGATCATATTCGTTTTTCCACCCATCTATGGGGAAGGCTATGATTTTATCAAATTAATGCTTGCAGGAAATGAGCAGGCCATATTTGATAATAGTATGTTTGTTCAACGTTTTGGCAACGTAAGCATACTATTATTCTTTATTCTGGGACTTATACTTATAAAACCCATAGCAGCCGCCAGTACAATAGGTGGTGGTGGAAATGGCGGTATCTTCGCCCCTTCATTATTTATTGGTGCTGTAACTGGTTTCTTTTTTGCCAAATTGGTAAATACCCTGGGCATTTTCGGAACGATTAGCCTTAGCAATTTTACATTGGTAGGTATGTGTGGCCTGATGAGTGGTATTTTGCATGCTCCCCTCACTGCGATCTTCCTTATTGCCGAAATTACCAGCGGTTATACTTTGTTTGTGCCTCTAATGCTGGTTTCCGCACTCTCGTATAGTACTATCCTGTACTTTGAAAAATACTCTCTATATACAAAATCTTTGGTAAAAAAAGGTTATCTGATCCCCGATGACCGTGACCTGCAGGTATTGAGTCTGATTGACATCAAGAAACTACTTGAAACAGATCTCCTTACTATTCGTCCTGATGCCTCATTAGAAGATCTTGTTAATTTAGTTCGGGTTTCTAAAAGAAATATTTTTCCGGTAGTCAACGAACATAAAGAGCTGGTGGGTATTGTGACATTGGATGATATCCGGAAAATCATGTTTGATAAAGAATCCCAACAGAGTATAAAAGTTTCATCCCTGATGCATGCCCCACCTGATAAAATTTCTACTACAGAAACGATGCAGCAGGTTATGGAAAAATTTGAAAAGACTGGTGCCTGGAATCTTCCTGTGTTGAATGAAGGTAAGTATATGGGACTTATTTCTAAGTCAAGAATTTTCAACGCTTATCGTAATAAATTAATGCGACAGCGAAAAGAATTCTAACTCCACCCAGAGAAGGACATTGTAGCTTTCATATTTTTTTGCTTAATTTTATAAATGCAGAAATGATTGATATATGAAGAAGCTCACATTATTTTTATTCTTGCTTGGCACCATAGTAACTGCAAATGCACAGGATATTCCTTCCTACTCTTTTGAAGAACTGGAAGACAGAATCAATGCAGAAAGTAAAAATCAACCTTTGGTCGTAAACTTCTGGGCGACTTGGTGCGCACCTTGCATCAAAGAGCTTCCCCACTTTGAAAGTCTAAGAAAAGATTATCAAGCAGATGAAATAAAAGTGCTGCTAGTGAGTCTGGATATGGATAAAGACAAAGCCCTAAAATTTAAAGAAAAAAAACAACTTCAATCAGATGTGGCTTATCTGGATGAGGTAGATTTTAATCAATGGATTGATAAAATTTCGCCCGATTGGAGTGGTGCAATTCCTGCTACTTTGATGATCTCTCCGAGTGGTGATAGATCCTTTCATGAAGGAGAATTTAGCAAGGAAGAATTATATGAGCAAGTAAAGCGTTTTTTTAACAAAACAAATTAGCTATGAAAAGGTATGTTGCATTATTCTCAATACTCGCGCTAATTTTCACTATTAGCGCCTACACCACCAAAGAGGATGGCTACAAAGTTGGTGATTATGCTACTGATTTTGCATTACAGGGAGTAGATGGTAAAAAAGTATCGCTTAGTGACTACGAGAAGGCTAAAGGTTTTATTGTGGTATTTACCTGTAATACCTGCCCCTATGCCAAGATGTACGAACAGCGCATTATCCAATTGCATAAAGATTATGCTGATAAAGGTTATCCTGTAGTAGCCATTAACCCTAATTGCCCTGAGCGTTCTCCAGGCGATGCTATGAGCGAAATGAAAAAAAGAGCGGAAGATAAAGGATATGGATTCGCTTATTTACAGGACGAAACACAAAATATCACTAAGGCTTACGGAGCTACCAACACCCCCCATGTTTATGTGCTGGATAAGGAAAGCAATGGTAAATTGAAGGTAGCCTATATAGGTGCCATTGATAATAATTACAAAGATGCTGATAAGGCAGATGTACATTATGTTCAGGATGCTGTTGATGCATTAATGGAAGGGAAAAAGGTACCAGAAACTAATACCAAAGCAATAGGCTGCACCATTAAGTGGAAAATGAGCTGATAATTTAAGCCCGCTTGTCGGGCTTTTTTTTTACCTTTGAAACTTTCAATAAAGATACATTCTTAAGCATTATATCTCGTAATTACTGACACCCTATCTACATACTATGAAATTTGGTATAGTCATTTTCCCAGGCTCCAATTGTGATGAAGATCTTTACTATGTCTATAAGGAAATCCTGCAACAGGATGTAGTTAAATTGTGGCATAAGGAAAGAGATCTGCAAAACTGTGACTTCATCCTCGTGCCAGGAGGTTTTTCTTACGGAGACTACCTTCGTTCCGGTGCTATTGCCCGCTTCTCTCCTATTATGGATAGCGTAATAGAACATGCCAATAAAGGAGGACATGTTTTGGGGATCTGTAACGGGTTCCAGATACTTACTGAAGCAGGACTGCTTCCCGGAACCTTGCTGAAAAACAAAGAGCAGAAATTTGTTTGTAAAAATGCTTACATCAAACCAGTATCTAAAACTGCTTTGATGACAGCTACACTTGACCATAACAAAGCTTATAAAATTCCGGTAGCCCATGCTGATGGTCGTTATTTTGCCCCTGATGATGTGATTAAAGAAATAGAAGATAATGATCAGATCCTTTTTCAATATTGCAGCAATCAATGTGAACTTGATGAGCTAAGCAACTTTAACGGTTCTGTACATGCAATTGCAGGGGTATGTAATAAAGAAAAAAATGTGTTTGGCCTGATGCCACACCCCGAACGAGCCTCTGACGAAGCTTTAGGCAATACTGATGGCAGAGCTCTCCTGGAGACACTTTTGGAAAAGAGCCTAGTCTAGAAAATTATGCAAATCAATCAATAAGCCGACCTCTTAGAAGTCGGCTTTTTTTATATATGAAGACGATAGAATCTAATCAACTTAGCAGTTTCCATCATTTTTAACTCATCGCCCTGTAAAAAAACTGAGTTTTCAGAGCATATTCCTCTGAATAATCTATAGATTATGAAATCAGTTGTTGCCTTTCAGAGTATTGAAGCTAAGCAACTGTTCAGCAATACTCAATAAAATCATTACTACAACCTAATACAGCTATGCGAAGATGCCTCATCGTTTTGTTGCTTTTTGAGATGGTTCTGCCATTATCAGCCCAGCAGGAATATACGCAAGGGCCAGACTCACGAACATACGAAGATATTCCCAAAGGAATTCTTAGCCAGTATCAGTGGGAAAGTAAAGTTTTTCCCAATACAACCCGAGACTACTATGTATATGTCCCGGTACAATATAATCCTGATGAACCCGCAGCCCTTATGATTTTTCAGGATGGTCACACTTATATCAAAGCAGATGGCGACTTTAGGGTGCCCACTGTTTTTGATAACCTGATCAGCCAGGGCAATATGCCAGTGACCATAGGCTTGTTCATCAATCCCGGGCATGACATCAACCAGCCAGCGCCGGAAAGCCCCTGGCAGGCCAGCAACCGAAGCAAGGAGTACGATGAAGTTTCAGAAACCTACGCTCGTTTTCTCCTGGACGAAATGATCCCCGAACTTAAAAAAGATTATAACCTATCAGATGATCCTAAAATGCGGGCAGTCTGTGGAATTTCTTCAGGAGGTATCTGTGCCTTTACCGCTGCCTGGTATTATCCAGAGCAGTTCCACAAAGTACTCAGTCATATCGGCAGTTTCACTGATATCAGAGGAGGACATAATTATCCATCTATGATTAGAAAGAATGATAAAAAAGACATCAAAGTATTGCTTCAGGATGGTGAAAATGATCTGGACAATCAATTTGGCAACTGGTGGCTGGCGAATCAGCAGATGGCTTCTGCTTTAGCTTATAAAGAGTACGATTACAAATTTGTACCCGGCGAAGGAGCACATAATGGAAACCATGGAGGGGCCATTTTGCCCGAATCATTGAAATGGCTTTGGCATGATGTAACGCCCCAAAGAGTAGTATCTAAAGTATATCCTTTTCCCAAACACACTGAAGATAGTGTGCTGATCACAGGTGAAACCATGCACTTCAAAAATGCTGAATTTAAAACTGTACATCTCAATAGTTCTACTGAAGAAGTTGAACTACTTGATCCTGAAAGAGAGCAGATATTTATCATTAAGGATGGTGAGGTAAATGTCAATCTAAAAGGTCGTGAGCAAAGCGTTGGAAAGAATAGTGTACTGGTACTTCTCCCCGGTGACAAAGCCACGATAGCCCCCCTGACACCCGAAGCCATTTACTATACCATGAATTATGTCTCTAAGCAAAAGATGGATCGTAGAAGAGGAAAGAAAGATGGTGGCTCAGCGATCATTGATTTTGATGAACTGGAATTCAGAGAGCATGACAAAGGGGGTATCCGAAAGTACTTTCACCGGGCTACTGCCATGTGTACTAACTATGAAATGCACGTCACGAATCTTAACCCTGGTATCAAAAGTCATGAACCTCATATCCATAAGGCTAGCGAGATTATCTTAATGATTGAAGGTGAAAGTGAAATGGAAGTTGGAAACGAAATTTTTACGGCAAATGCCGGTGATGTTTATTTTGTCTCTTCTAACGTTCCTCATGCGATAAAAAATACCGGGGACAAGCAGTGCATGTATTTCGCATTTCAGTGGGAATAATAGACGCTTTCTTTTGGTCAGCTGTATTGCGTAAAGTTCATTTTATCAATACTTTCACATAACTTTATCTGCTTATCATACTTTGCCAAATACAATCTAAACTTATTCAATACTATGAATTCACGTCGCGATTTTCTGCAAAAAATTTCTGCCGGAGCTTTATCATTACCCTTAATTCCATCTGCTCAACTTACTGATTTTTATCAGGAACCCTATGACGGCCCCATGCTGAGAGTAGCCATCATGGGCTTGGGAAGCTATGGCAACCGAGTAGCACGGGCCATGGAATCCTGCAAAAAAGCTAAGATCACCGGAGTGATCAGCGGTACGCCCAGTAAGATCAAAGATTGGCAAAGCCGATATAATATCCCCGATAAAAACTGTTACAACTACGAAAACTTTGATGAGGTAAAAAACAATCCTGACATTGATGCAATATATGTCATTACCCCCAATGCACTTCATCATGACGAGGTAATACGTGTGGCCAAGGCAGGTAAGCATGCCATCTGTGAGAAGCCTATGGCGATCAACGCCCGTCAGGGACAGGAAATGGTGGATGCCTGTAAGCAAGCCAATGTTAAATTACTGGTGGGTTACCGTATGCACTTTGAGCCTCACACACTGGAACTTATTCGCATGCGTAAAGCAGGTGAATTTGGGGAGATCAAATTTTTTCAGGGACTTTCCGGATTTAAGATTGGAGACCCAACGCAATGGCGGCTCAACAAAGAACTGGCTGGAGGAGGCGCTATGATGGATATTGGAATTTACTCCATCAACGGTGCCCGATATATGGTAGGAGAAGAACCGGTATGGGTGACTGCCCAGGAAACGAAAACAGATCCAGTCAAATTTAAGGAGGGTGTGGATGAAACTATACAGTTTCAGTTTGGCTTTCCAAGCGGTGCGGTAGCTTCCTGCTTGTCTACTTATGCTATGAGTAATCTGGATCGCTTTTTCTTAAACGGTACGGAAGGTTTTGGTGAATTGCATCCTGCCACTGGCTACGGTCCTATCAAAGGCAAAACGCATAAAGGTGAATTGGATCAACCAGTCGTCACCCATCAAACCGTGCAAATGGATGAAATGGCGGGAATTATTTTAGAAGGCAAAGAAGCACCCGTTCCGGTGGATGGTGAAGAAGGCGTCAAAGATCTGAAAATTATTGATGCGATCTACCGAGCAGTAAAGACCGGTAAAAAAGAAGAACTGAAACTCGTATAAATCTTGACTTAGTTGCTGATCAGACTATGATTTTCTTTCTAACGAATTACAGCTTTTTTTGAAAGACTATCATATGCTTGCAGTGAATTCCATTTTCATAGATAGGCTTTGGGTAATTGTCGGTGAAGAAATTTTTCCTTATACCGGCAATCTCAAAGCCTTCTTTCTGATACAGGTAAATCTGCATAATGGATCCATTGGCAGTGCCGATGAGCAGCTCATCATAGCCCATTTCACGAGCAATTTGAGCAGCTTCTCGCAGTAAATACTTGCCTATGCCTTGGCCCTGATAGGTTTCGGCTACGGCTATATTTTTGATTTCCACACTCGTATTGGTGATCTCCTGAAGCACAAAGACAGCAATTTTTTCAGCCTCCTTTTCTAAAATATAGATCTTTGCATCATGAATGTACTGCTGAATTGCTTCTTTTTTCTCATCTGCCAACAGCAATAATTCATAAGGCTTTTCCTCATCATTACGCAGCTCTCTCAGTCTGGATTGTTGCAATATATCAGAATGCATAGCTTGAGATTTTAATAAGATAATTTTCAAATGGACAAGTGCTAAAATATACGAAATGCATTTTAAGAGGTTAAACTCATTAAGGTTTATCCCGAATAAAGAGAAAGTGTAAAAGTAAATTGGGAAGAATCTATATCATATTACCTTTACAACCAGCTTAATACAACAACTTGAGTATATGACATTAAAAAAATTGCTAGCCAAGCTACATCTCATTATTGGACTAGGTATAGGAATTCTTTTTTTTATTATCGCTTTATCCGGTGCTATTTATACATGGGAAGCTGAGATTGGTAGCATCATTTACCATCAAAGTATTGACAGTCAGGACTCAGATTTTGTGCCTGTCTCTGAGCTAAAAACTAGTTTGGAAAGGGAATTTCCTGAAGGTGATTTTCGCACCGCCTTTTACCGTGACAAAAACACTACTGCAGAGGTGCTATTATACGCGCCCGGTACTTATTATATCGCGCAGATGAATCCTTATACCGGAGCGTTGGTTCACTTGCAGGATATGAATCAGGGTTGGCTCAATTACATCAAATTCATGCATAGAAACCTGATGCTGGGCGACATCGGGAGGCAAATCGTACACTGGGTAACTTTGCTTTCCCTGCCTATGCTGATCACTGGCATCATCCTTTGGTGGCCTGTTAAGCGAAAAGGCAGCAAAAGACTATTTAAAATCAAATGGAATGCTTCACCCAAACGCCTCAACTATGATCTGCATAATGTATTAGGCTTTTATGCAACATGGGTACTGATTTTTACCATTCTCACCGGACTGTTCTGGGGCTTTGAGTGGGTCAGAGAAACCTTGAAGAGCAGTACAGGTGAAAATGAAATTGTCTATGAAACTCCCAGGTCTGAAGTGATAAGTACTGAGACTGAAACCGACCAGTTTGTGCTCATGGACAGCTTAATGAAGGTATACCAGGCTCGTTTCCCTGACAAGAATATTAGAGTAAGTAATCCACATCAGGAAGATGAGCCCATTAGTGTAGTGCTTATTGATCCGAACATGATGGCGTACAATGTTGATCATTATTATTATGACCGCTACAGTGGTAAACAGATCAGTGGAAACTTTCAAAACGGGCTTTACACACAGAACAGTACTTTCACTACCTTAAACATGCTGGTTTACGATATCCATCTGGGAACTATTTTTGGCTTTACAGGAAAAGTAATGGCATGTCTTGCTTCACTGATTGCAGCCTCATTGCCCATCACCGGATTTTTGATATGGTGGGGCAAACAGAAGAAAAAATATAAATCATCGCGCTAGGCAAAAGATCACGATAAGAATGATAGTACTGAAAGGATTGATAACTCTGGAGGCCTCAACCAGAAAAAAGTCCCTCTACTCCCCTATTTGTCATTTTGAAGAACACTTATTTAGAGTCACCTGTTTGATGATTGATTGGTAGTCTTTAAAAATTAAACTTAACATAAGATTTACAATGATTCAGTATGGAAAAAGACCAAAGTTGATTATTTTAATAAGAGAAAAATGCTTTCACTATGAAAACGCTCATTTTTGGAACCCTCGCTTTTTTGGCTTGGTCCTCTTTTTCTACCCACTATTATGTCTGCCAGATCAAAAACTTATGTTTAGAAGACTCTCCTCTTGCACTGGCTGAGCCCGTACAGCAAAATGAAGAAGAAGTCTCGCTTATTGAAGCACCTGCCAGTGAGGTAACTGAAACCCCAGTGGCCAATCCTGGTAGTTTTACACTTCACCACAATTTCAACGATGTAAGCTTCATCTCCTTAGACGGCTTTGAAGATTACCTTCAACAGTTGAAAGCGTATGCTGAGCAAACGCCCACAACCATCAAAGTAATCGGTTTTACAGATGACAAGGGCACAAATGATTATAACCTAGAGTTAGGAGAAAAAAGAGCCGAAGCTGTGAAAAACTATCTGGTTGAGTACGGCCTGGATGCAAATCTGATTACGGTGGAAACAAAAGGTGAGGCTGATCCTGAAAGTACTGACGAAACCACCGAAGGCCGGGCAATGAACCGCAGAACCCTGATTGTTACTGAGTAAATATATGTCGTTAAATTACACTTCCATCAACTATGAGCACCTTAATTCTACAAGCACAATCCCCAGCCGGGGCGGCCCCAGCCGGGGCGGCCCTTGAAATCTTTCTCATGCTACTTGTAGCAGCGATCATCGGCTTTCTGACTGCCTATTTTTATTACCGCTGGAAACATAAATCATCCACCAGCAGTGAATTAATAAAATTTCAAAACCGATCCAAGCAGTTGGAAAGAGACAAAGAGCTACTGCAAAATGACTACAACAAACTTCAGAAAAAATATGAAGCCTCCCTGGCTCTACAGAAAGAAGCAGTCACTGAGATAGATGATGCCCGGCTGAATAATACAAACCTGAAACATCAACTGGAAGAGAAAGATGAGGTGCTTCAACGTATTGCCCAGAAGAAACACTTACTCAATTATGACAGCTTTGGGAGAGCATCTGAAAATGAAATTGATGACCTAAAAAAGATCAGTGGCATTGGTCCCTTCATCCAAACTAAACTGCATGCACTGGACATTTACACTTTCCGCCAGATAGCCAATTTCAACAAGGAAGATATTCAGACTGTTAACCAGGCCATTGAGTTTTTCCCGGGACGAATTGAGCGCGATGAATGGGTGGCCCAGGCACAGGAACTGATGCGTACCGGAGGTGATGATTCTGAAATATTGAAAATGCTGCGAGACCGTAAGCATATGATTAACTACAGTCGTATTGGTGTTGCTCATGCAGAGGATGCAGATGATCTGACCTTGATCTCCGGAATTGGTAGCTGGATACAGACCAAGCTCAATGCGCTGGACATTTATACCTTCCGACAGATTGCCAACTTCAGCAAAGAAGATGAAGAAGCGGTATCTAAGGCGATAGAGTTTTTTCCCGGACGTATTCATCGTGATGAATGGGTGCCTCAGGCTAAAGAATTGATACACAGCAATGGAGAAAAAACTGCTCTACTTGACAAAATAAAGAAAAGAAAACATAAGATTGATTATTCCAGCATAGGCATAGCACACCCTTCAGAAGCCCATGATCTTACCCAGATCAAAGGCATTGGTCCATTTATTCAGGAGAAGCTATATGCGCTGGACATTTATACTTTTGAACAAATCAGTTGCTTCACGACCGCAGATATCAAAACCGTTACGGAAATCATTGAGTTTTTCCCCGGCCGTATAGAACGAGACCGCTGGGTGGAACAAGCCAAAGTGCTAGCCTCATCCGTAAATACACAAAAACCATCAGCGGACCTTCGCTAAATTTCTGGGAGGCTTTAGGGCACAGTCTCCCTTTTCTTTAGTTGATTCAACCTTGCTTTTATATTGTATGAGATTCATGGATTAAAGTTGTTCCTGAATCATTAGGGTTGGCTGTCAGTATTTTCTCAGACCGTTGTACATCCATGAGAAGCATCATGATACTCTAGAGGAGGTTTGATGTGTTACGGCTAGAAAAAAAAGCAGTAGCGGCTTACAAGCATAAGGCCCTGAATCCGCTACTAAGTTTCTACGCTGGATAAACTTTCTTAAAAATACAGCAGCTATTGCATTGACTCATTAATGTACATTTCTCCCCTTATTGGCCTGACTTCCATTTCTCCATGAGTTTGAAGAAGCCGGTATCAATATCCAGTTTTCTCCATTTGAATTTCCAACCCTTTTCGGTTTTTACCACTTTGCTATCGTTGTACCTTCCGGTAGCCACTACCATAGGAATTTCAGCAACTTCTAAGACAATCATATCATGTGTTACATTTACTTCGGTATCGCTGACTGCTTCAATCAGGATATTGGTGGCCTGATGCCGCTTTCCATTGGCATCTCCCCCCTCACTTACGTGGTGTGATTCAAAATCTTTCAGTTCCTGCCAAGTTTTCAAATGTCCAAAAGCTCCACTATCATACCCTTCAAACTCTTCAGGACTTACCCAGCAATTCATAAAACCGTCCACATCTCTGTTATCAGTGGCTACTGTGTATTTAGCAATCAAGTTTTGGATTTCTAATAGATCCTGTGTTTCTAAAGCCATAGTAAAATGATTTAATAGATTAATAGATTACTGATTTTCAATATATCGTTTGAGTTCCTTATTCATTTTCTCAAAACCCTGAGGAGCATGCTTCATCATCGGCAATTGCTTCATCAGCATAGACAGTACCCCCCTGTATTCTTCCCGATTGGTTAGCAAAGTCTTGCCATTACCTAAGTCATTGAGTTCAAAAAAGTGCTCACCATCAAATATTCCTGGAAAGCCAGTCCGGCCAATCCACCCATACTTCTTGTTTATTTCCCAATGGGTGATACTTGGCTTAAACTCGTAAGGCTCTGCCCCTTCTGCTGACAGTTTCAAGTGTAATTTGCCTCCCGGTTTTATCTGCCCCCCCAAATACTTCAGTTGAGAATTCCATTTGTAATAGTGCTCAAAATCTATGATCGCCGCCCATACTTTTTCGGGGGAAGCCTTAATCTTTATCTCATGTATTATCTCAAACCTGGTGAAAGACAAGGCTAGCATGATTAATAGAAAAGCAGCCGATATGTAGAGCCAGAGCATACTTATTGCTTAGTTAATAGGTCAATGATGGAATATTTTATTTAGTAAAGACTGTAGTATCAATACTATCAAGGGTAGCAGTATAATGGTAAGGACAAACAACTTATGAGCAGCGGTTTTGTAATCAGGTTAGTATTTCATTTTGCCACATTTTGTAAGTCAATAGGTTTCGCTAGTTTGTGCCAGTAATTCAGCTCATGAGGGGTATCAATTATTTTTAAGATATACTCCACAATTTCCTTCGGACTCAGCCATAAACCTTGCTTATCGGGTCTGTGCCGGGTTTTGATCAGGTCAAAAGCTGCGATCGCCTGTACTTTTACATTCGTATCTTTAAGCTCATGGTAGAGCACCTGTGTCATCATCTTTTGCGCAGCAGCCACTACGGAAATAATACCCGAGTGAGGAACCGGAAACTCTGATGCGCCCCCATTGATCATGATATAATTTCCGCTTTCCCGCTTTTTCATCATGGGCAAAACAGCTTTGGCAAAATTAAGATGAGCAAATAGACCTCCCTGTATCACCTGTGCTAAATCCTCATGTGAAACTTCGTATAAATTGCCCCCATGATACCACCCACCAAGGCTAGCAATCGCTACATCAATGGTGTGGAAGGCTAAACTTTTCCGTAATACTTCTATTTCAGCATCATTACCAAAAGCATTGTGTACAAAGGTGAGATTTTTCAGGCTGATGTCTTCTTCATTCAAAAAAGAAGTAAGTTGATCTTCCTTATCCTGCCCGCGTACCACCGCGATCACTTGATGCTGCTGCCTAAGTAACTCAGCAACGAATCCTTCACCTACTTCTCCCGAGGCACCTGCCACCAAAAATGTCTTTACAGTCATTTTAATTATACATTTCTGTTTTGGATTCTAAAGTATTCCTAATACTTTACATTTGAAAGTAGTTACAAAAATGTGAAGTAGTAACACATAGTAAAGCATTACTCAAATTCAGTCACTTATGGGCGAAAAAAAATTCATAAAAGTTGAAAAATCTTCTTGTCCGGTAAGAACAACTTTGGATATGATAGGTGGAAAATGGTCTTTTGCCATTATTTATTCCCTCCTTGATGGTACCAAGCGATTTAAAGAACTGGAGCGATCCATTGAAGGCATCAATACAAGAATGCTGGTAAAAGAACTTAAGGCTTTAGAACAATTTGGGATTGTACATCGGCAGGCTTACGCCACCGTTCCGCCTACGGTAGAATATTCACTTACAGAAAAAGGTTTTGAGCTACAGCCCGTTCTGACTGAGATACAGCATTGGGCGGTAAAATATATTTAGATATTTAGGATTCTTATTTGATAACGCCAAGCATAGCCGCTGGTGAGGTCATCGGCCGAAGCGTAGCGGATATGCCGTGTTGTAGCCCGTTTTGATTTACATTCCATCTTCACGTTTGGAAAGCCACTGCATGTTTGATGGCTACATCTTTAAATACTTCAATTTGCTTACTGTGTTTAAGATTTTCAAAGTAAGAAGCTGAATTTCTGCTAGGGTAGTGTAGGTAAGGGAACAAACAAGGGCTTCGATAAAAATGGCCTAATCGCAACAATAACGGATGAAGTTTTCCCGGCCACACAAAAACTCCGCACTTATTCATTCGCAGTATTTATTCAGATAATCCTTCGCATCAAGACTTCCGTAGGAACTGGCTTTTTCCCAGTCCTGGCAAGCTTCCGACAGGTTTTTAGATTTATATTTAGCAATAGCTCTGTTGAGGTAGGAAGCGATATGCCAATCATCAATGATAAGGGCTTTTGTATAATCATCTATCGCCTCCTGGAATCTTTCTGTCTTTAGATAAATATTAGCCCTATTAAAATAATATAAGTTGAAGTCTTTGACATGTTGCTCATAAGAAGCGAGTTGAATGGCTTTATTGTACGCCTCTATTGCCATATCGTACTGACCCAACAACTGAAAAGCATCCGCATGATGATAGTATACCTTATGATCGTTTTTAAAAATCAAGCTAGCTTGAATATAGCATTCATTGAGCAATTCAAGATCGTTTGATTTTCCTGCTGAATAAGCCAGTAAGTCATAATAGTCAGCATTCAAAGAATCTATGTTTATGGCCTCTATCAGAAAATCGCAGGCTCCCATAAAATCTCCTTGTTCAACTGCATTCCTGGCCTGAACATACAGATCAGTAGCATATGGATTGTCACGATAGTTCTCTAAATGATGGCCTGGCTTAGCCTGAGAGTAAGAAATAATAGGAATAAGTAGAAGTAAAACAGATGCACAGCACATAAAGATTTTCATTTTAGAAAACAAAGTTAAAATCTTATTGAATTTGGTTTTAATTTGTGGCTAACAACGGGATAGCGCACTTATGCGATTTCTATGGATTAAGCAAGCACCGGTATATAGTTTTTTTCATATTTCCGGTTATCTCTAACACAAGCGAAAAT